>JAAZGX010000272.1 GCA_012511005.1 Clostridiales bacterium | reverse complement strand
ACCGCCATCTCCACCAGAAAAAACCGCGAAGCGGTTTTTTCAATGAAATTTGCCTTACGGCAAGTGAAATAGCTTCGCTATGAAATATTTGCTTCGCAAATGTGAAATACGCTGCGGCGTATTAAGGCAAATTTTATTTCATATCGAGCGTGAGCGAGATATTTCATTAAAAAATAGAGAAGAAACAGCGGTTGAACTTAAGAACCGTTGCGGGACATTACGCAGAGTTTTGATTGCTTCTATAAACACTACAAAGAAATCATTAGACACGAAATCAATTTAGATTTTAGATAATAGATTTAAGGGAAACACAAAGAGTTTTAATATAAAAATGTGAAGAAGTCGCCCGCAATTTTCAGCTTTCAATTAATAAAAGAGCCGCACCGGCATAAAAACCGGAGCGGCTTTTTAATACTAAATCAATACTTTCTTGACAATGACGCTTCCGCTTGCTCTCTATTTATTACACCTGAGTTATAATCAGACATAATCTGAACATCCTTATCGTTTAACTTATAAAACAATAATAAAATCATTTGCAAAATACCGCCTATAACGGGGATAAGCGCGTATGCGAGCCATAAACCTCGAAGAACTTCCGGTGTTTGTGTTGCACCCATTTCTTTTAGTTCGGCAAAGCTGTTCGCAGAGTAAGAAATAAAACCAAATACGCCGACGACCCACATTCCGAGGGAAGTGGAAATAGAGCTTGTAAACTTTGCTGAGAAAGTTTGTATTGCAAATGTAATACCTTTTGCATCGCTGCCTGTTTTATACTGTCCGTATTCCGCACAGTCCGGCGTGAACATAAAAACAAGGAATAATGGAAATGATGCCGGAATGGCTTTTATCACACTTAATGTTAAGAAAAGGATTTTGTTTTCATAGCCGACAAGGAAAATCACAAGACCCATAACAACGCTTAAAAGACTGCCCCAGAAAAACAGTGTATACTTATCAATACGGGCAATAATTTTCGGCATTAATATTGCAAAAATTGCAGTTGGTATCATTGCCAATGCTCCTAAAATTAAGTTGAACAGCTCGTTATCAAACAGATAATATGATACGAACATTCCAAGCGGTACACTCGTATTTAAGCAGCCGTTTATTATAAATGCACCGTAAAAAATCAGCAAGTATTTATTACGAGCCATATACATTAACATTTCCTTAAATGTAAAAGACTGCTCTTTATCCTCGTGAAGATAATTTCGCTCTTTGCCGCGATGACTTATAGGTACCATAACGGCTAATGCCGCTAAAGAGCAAATAATTGCGGTAAAGGTATAGCTAAGCCCAACGCTCTGACTTACGAGTACCGTCCCCAAAACATAGGCGACTATCGTACCGACGCCGCTATAGAGCTTTGAGTTGGACATAATCGCTGTCCGTTCTTGCAGATTATTAGTCATCGTTGTGATTAAGCCGTAAATGGGTACATCGCAAAGGGTATAGGCAGTGTCCCAAAAAATGTACATAATGGCAAACCAAAAAAGCTTGTATGTTATTTGCCTTGAAGCAACCTGACCGCCGAATGACGGTATGGAAAACATAAGAATAGTAGCAAGCGGAATAAAAATTAAGGAAATCCTAATCCATGGCATAAACTTCCCCTTTTTGAATTTCACCTTATCAAAGATACCGCCGAATACAATATCGTTAATTGCGTCCCACGCTTTTACAACTAAAAGCACGGGAGCGGATT
>JAAZGX010000041.1 GCA_012511005.1 Clostridiales bacterium | reverse complement strand
TTCGTAAAATATAGGAGTGCTTAGCTTGGTAGGACTAAAAATTGGGGTTGACCTTGGAACATCAATGTTCAGGGCATATTTAGAGGGCGCGAGAGAGATTTTTTCCGAGCCTTCTGTCATATCTATCGAAAAAGAAAGCGGCACAATAGCCTCAATAGGGAGCGAGGCTTATGACATGCTTTATAAAAGCCCCGATGTTTACAATATAGTCAAGCCTCTAAAGGGCGGCAGTGTAATAAACTATGATATTGCACAGCTTATGCTCAACACTTTTTTTGAGCATTTGTGTAAAAATAAGGTTTTCAAACCTACCGTTGCGGCATGTATGCCGGCGGGGATAACCGCCCTTGAAGAGCGCGCATTGTTAAAGCTTTATCTTAATGCGGGAGCCGGCAGAGTGTGCTTGCTTCCACAGTCTCTTGCAGCCGCTATTGGCGCAGGTGTAATTTTAGATAAACCATTCGGTACTATGGTTGTTGACATAGGCGCAGGTACAGCGGATATAGCCGTTGTAACAATGGGTAGCACAGCGGTTTCCCGTTCTGTAAAGTTCGGCGGAGATTTGCTCGATAAAAGTATCATTGATTATTTAAGGATAAACCACAGCGTAATAATAGGCGAAAAAACGGCGGAGCAACTAAAACTTCAACTTGCGGGGGCAGTAAAAAGAAATGAGGAAATAGCGGCGGTATCAAAGGGAAAGTCCACAGAGGACGGTATGCCCGTTTATTTTGAGGTTACAGCGGGCGAAATAAATCTTGCAATAAAAGAAGGGCTTGAAAGTATATGCAAAGCAATTCTTTCGGTGCTTGAAACTACGCCGCCGGAGCTTCTAAAAGACATAGCGGAAAACGGTATAATACTAAGCGGCAACGCCTCGCGGCTTTTCGGACTTCATTTACTTATTACGGAATACACATCCATAAAATCCATAGTAATTGAGGACCCGTCAAACGCCGTTGTAAAAGGACTGCGAAAAGCGTTAAGGAATACAAAGTACCTAAAAGAACAGGGTTATAGTTTTAAGACTATGGAAGATATTTAACATATGGAAAAAGATTATTTGAACATAGAAATAACTGAAATGACAGCGGACGATATACCGGCGCTTTCACTTCTTGAAAAGGAGTGCTTCAGAGAGCCTTGGAGTGAAAATGCGTTTATTTATGAGCTAACGAATAAAAACGCTTTATTTTTAACGGCGAAAAATCAAACTGAAATACTTGGATACATTGGCTCTCATCTTGTTTTAGATGAGTGCTATATAACGAATATAGCGGTATGCAGTGATTATAGGCGAAAAGGCGTTGCGAAACGGCTTATTTATGAGCTTCTCAAAATATTACAAAATAAAAATGCAAGCTTTGCAACTCTTGAAGTCAGAAAATCGAATAAAGAGGCTGTTGCACTATACGAAAAACTTGGATTTACCCTTTCGGGGACAATAAAGAACGGCAGTCAAAAGCCGCTTGAAGACACAATTATTTATACATTAACACTAAACGGCGGTGATGACAGATGAAGATACTTGCAATAGAAACATCGTGTGATGAAACGGCGGCGGCAGTCGTAGAAAATGGCCGCATTGTTTTATCTAATGTAATTGCTTCACAAGTTAAAGAGCATATAAAATATGGCGGGGTAGTGCCGGAAATAGCATCACGCCGTCATATAGAGGCGATATGCGCCGTTACAGATAAGGCGTTAAAAGATGCGGGACTTACATTTTCCGATTTAGATGCTCTTTCTGTAACATATGCTCCGGGGCTAATAGGCGCGCTTTTAGTCGGTGTAAATTATGCAAAAGGGCTTTCGCTTTCAACGGGACTTCCGCTTTTAGCCGTTCATCATCTTCGCTCGCACATAGCGGCTTGCTATATAACACATAAAACGCTCTGTCCGCCGTTTCTTGCCCTTGTTGTGTCGGGCGGTCACAGCCATATTGTAAATGTTTCTTCATATACCGATTTTACAGTCATTGGAAAAACGCGTGACGATGCGGCAGGCGAAGTAATGGATAAGGTGGCAAGAGCGTTAGGTCTTCCGTATCCGGGCGGGTTTAATCTTGATAAAGCATCAAAAGGCGGTGACTTTACCGCATATAGCTTTCCACATCCAAAGGTTGAAAAAGCACCTTTAGATTTTAGTTTTTCCGGCCTTAAAACGAATGCTAT
>JAAZGX010000271.1 GCA_012511005.1 Clostridiales bacterium | reverse complement strand
GGCTATGAGCCGTCTTGTAAAACCGATACTGCCTGCACCGATTACTGCTAACTTAAACATTAGTACACCACCCGTTTTTTCTCAGTTTATCATATTTATCGGGTTTTGTATATAAATATGTAAACTGAAATTAAAGCCTATTATTATTACAAATTTATTAAAAAAACCCCAAAGGTATTGATAGCTTGCGGCGAAAATAGTAAAATTTTGTTAAAGGAGAGCGAGTTATGGATAAAATACTGCGTTATTACCGCAATCTTATTAAAAATGAGTACAAACAATTACGAAGTGAAATTAAACCTTTGGAATATGCGCTTTGGTGGCTTCTCAGAATAGGTATGATAATAGGGCTTATACGAATTTATCAAAAAGAGCCTTTTATATTCTTTTTAACGGTCTTAGGGAATACGGCTATGACTTTCTCCGTAGCTATTGTACGCTTTATTTTCCCGAAAATCTTTTTTATCGGAAGACTGCCTTATTTAATACAAAGATATATAAATATAAGCGTTTTAGCAGGCTCGTTTTTCGGTCATATTATACCGTTATATAACAGATTGCAAAATTATGATAAGTTTCTTCATGTAATAGCGGGCGTTACAGGGGTATTTATAGGATATCATCTTATGATGTGTATGAAGCATAATAACGAAAGAATATCTCCTTTTGTAGCTTCATTTTCGGGCTTTGGATTTTCATGTTTTTTGATTGTTGGATGGGAGATATTTGAGTTTTTCTCTGATTTTTATATACAAGGCTCTAACAATCAAAGCTATAATTGGCAGCCTGACGCAACAATGTTCTTTTTTAAGATATTCGGACTTGGCGTTCAAAACGCGGGTCAGGCGGCTTTATATGACACGATGATAGATATGATAATAGGATTAGCGGGGGCAATTATAGGCGGTATTTTTATTTGGCCTTATGTAAAACAGGAAATATTAAGGAATAGAAAACGAAAGCCCTCGCCCGATGAATTGCGGTGGGAAAGAGTAAAAGGGAGTACACCAAAGAACATAGCGGCAGTAACAGCGGCAAAATAAAAAGTGACGGTATCAAAGCAAAAACTTGATACCGTCACTTTTTATTTGCATTTATAATTTAATCGGCTATCTTCTTATAGATAAGCTCAAGTAAAAAGAAAATTTTAGTGTTCTTAAACATAGCAATCATTTCAATAATGGGAGCTATTTGGTCGGGATAAACGGGCGGCTCATAAACGGTTCCGTCCATTTCGCTTAGCGTTCCGTCATCAACAACGAATGGTTGGCTAAAGGTCATTCCACCGTCACCCGCCATTTGGAACCGCACATAGCAAGTTATGTCATCCTCATAGGCGTTAAGGTCAATTGTATTACCTTCCGCTATAATTTTACCGTTTGAAACCCATTGAATCTTGTTATAGTTTTTGCCGCTGACGGTAATAATATTTGTGCTTTCGTTAACAGTTATCCTTGTAACCGTTGGATATGGTGAATATATGTCCGCACTAAAGTCATCGCCAAGCTCATATCTGGTTCTTTTACCCGTTGAGAAAAAGGTGCCCGTTTCCATAGCTGTGCGAAGTGCCTCTTGTGTTAATTCGGGGAGCATAAATTGCTCAAATGAGCGGCCGATATCTGATGGCACATGGGTGTCATCGTTTGAAAACCCGAATACATTTCTGCCGGTAGGCAATACTACTTGTAAAATGTTATCCCAAAGAATGCGGTCATATTTCGTTGTGGAGTCAGAGCTGTTTATAATCTCCATGCCAACGCAGGAGGGGTATTTAATAAACATATCAGCGAAAAACTGAATATTTTTAGGGTCATCGTTGCCGCCGTAGTCCCCGCTGCCCTTTGTCCAGTCGCCTATATGGTTAATAAATGTTATGCCGCCCGCCTCAGAATTTCCTTTAATAACGGTTTCATAATCATTTTCAACGCCGGGTATCGCGTAACCGTAATCGGCAAAAAAGCCGTTGACATGGTTTTTATTAAGGACAAGGCAGTTCATCTCGTTACCTTGTGTAACATTGAGCATTCCTCTGCCGCCCCTGTCAGAGCCGATTGTTATTTGCTCATATCTTTCTTCGGAAAGCGTGTCTATCTTGTTGATAAACGCGTAATATCCGACTATCGGAACCATTTTCGGCTTTTCAGTCCACTTTGTGCCGTTAACGCCGTGGTCTGTAATCGCAAGAATGTCATAATCAAGCGCGTAATACGACTCTACAACCTCTGAAAGAAGCATTTCGCCGTCACTGTAAGTAGTGTGCGTGTGGAGATTGGTTTTGTATAAACCCCATG
>JAAZGX010000040.1 GCA_012511005.1 Clostridiales bacterium | reverse complement strand
CTTTATATGAATGCCGCACGCAGTAATAAACGCGCGCTTTCTATCCTTACGGTGTCAGACAGTCTTATAACAGGCAAATCCTTGAGCGCAAAAGAGCGCCAGGAGTCCTTTGATGAAATGATAGTTTTAGCACTAAAAACTGCCGTTAATATTCCATCCAAATTTTAATACGGCAAAAATTAGTTAGAAGGAGTATATTATGGATAACGAAAAGCTTATTGATTTAGCGGCAGAGGCTATGGAAAATTCTTATTCTCCTTATTCAAGTTTTAGGGTAGGGGCGGCTTTACTGTTAAAAAACGGTGGAGTCGTTACGGGCTGCAATATCGAAAATTCCGCTTATTCTCCTTGTATCTGCGCTGAAAGGCTTGCCATTTTTAAGGCTGTAAGTAATAGCAGAAAAGAATTTCTGAAAATAGCCGTAGTTGGCGGGAAAAATGGTGAAAAGGCAGATTTATGCCTTCCTTGCGGCGTTTGCAGGCAGGTTATGTCAGAGTTTTGCGGCGGTGAATTTATAATACTCATACGCGGGCAGGACGGTTCTGTAACGGAAAAAAGCTTACAAGAGCTTTTCCCTTTGCCTTTTGTATTCAATAAGTAATTCATTCAACAAAATAGACATAACAGCATAGGTTTTTTACGCCTATGTTGTATTTATTTACAAATTTTTAGAAAACGCTTTACTTTACCACGCTAACAGGTTAATATGGTCAACAGCACAACAAATTTTAGGAGGATTAATTAAATGAAAAAGAAAATATCTATAGTTATTTGCCTTGTTCTTGCGGCTGTAACTGTTTTTACGCTTACTTCCTGCCTCGGTAATGGCGACGGCGACACAAAAACAACAGACGGCAGCAGCACAACGGCTGCCCCCGTCGTAAAAGACCTTGAAAATATTCTTGCAAACAAAAAGCTCGTTATAGGCATAACGGATTTTGAGCCGATGGATTACCAAGACGCAAACGGCAAATGGATTGGCTTTGACGCTGAGCTTGCTGAAAAAGTATGCGAAAAACTCGGTGTAACGGCAGAATTTAAGCTAATTATATGGGACAAAAATATTATTGAATTAAACGGTAAAACAATTGACTGCATCTGGAACGGCTTTACGATTGACGAAGACAGAGCCGCAAATGTTACATTTTCTAAGGAATATATGATAAACAGACAGGCTATCGTTATCCATAAAGATAATGCCGAAAAGTTTACCGATATAGCCTCTCTAAACGATGCTTCTTTCACTGCTGAAAAAGGCTCTGCGGGCGAAAAAGCAATTAAGGCAAACGCCACACTTAAAGATAATAAATATGTCGGCGTTAACGGTCAGATAGACGCTCTTAAAGAGGTTCTTTCCAAGACTTCTGATGCCGCTGTTCTTGACTATACAATGGGTGCTTATCTCGTTAACAAAGAAGGCAGTGATTTCGCAAAGCTTATGGTTTTAGATGCTGAAATAACCGCCAAGGAATACTATGGCATAGGCTTCCGCAAAGGCTCTGACCTTGCTGATAAAGTTAACGGCATTCTCAAAGAGCTTGAGGCTGACGGCACAATAAAAGCTATTGCCGAGAAATACGGTCTCGCAGACTCTCTCGTCAAGATAAAATAATTTTGCCTTACGGCAAAGCCCCTAAAAGGTTGGTTTAATGTCTTTTTTTGAAATAACCCTTATACTTTTTCAAGGGTTTCTTGTTACACTCAGGCTTTTTGCGCTTACACTTTTATTCTCCCTGCCGCTTGGACTTATTATCTCATTCGGCTCAATGTCAAAGTTTAAGCTCTTTAGCATTCCAACTAAAACATTTGTCTGGATTATCAGAGGTACGCCTCTGATGCTCCAGATAATTGTTGTTTTTTATGTTCCCGGCATGCTTTTTAACTATCCTATATTTAAGGATGACCGTTTTCTTGCCGCTCTTATCACCTTTGTTATAAATTACGCCGCCTATTTTTCTGAAATATACCGCGGCGGTATTGAAAGTGTTCCTAAAGGACAGTATGAAGCGGGACAGGTTCTCGGTCTTACTAAAACACAAACCTTTTTTAAAGTAGTTTTAATGCAGGTCGTAAAGCACATACTCCCGCCTATCAGCAACGAAGTAATAACGCTCGTTAAAGATACTTCGCTTATTCGTGTTATCGCCATTGTTGAGCTTATAAACGCGGCGGAAAGATTTATCGCCAAAGAGGCTCTTTTGTGGCCCCTGTTTTACACAGGAGTATTTTATCTTGCGTTTTGCGGAATTTTAACTTTATTCTTTAATTTTGTTGAGAAAAAGCTTGATTATTATAAAACTTGATTTAATTAAAATTAACAGAAAGGAAAAGGGAAATGCCCGTTTTAAAGGTTGAGAATTTAACAAAGAGTTTTGGCAGAACGCATGTTTTAAAAGGCGTTTCCTTTGACTTGTGCGAGGGCGAGGTTCTGTCTGTTATCGGCTCGTCAGGCAGCGGAAAAACTACGCTGCTACGCTGTATAAATCAGCTTGAAACAGCAAACAGCGGCAGAATAATTGTAGGCGGCAGAATGGTTTTTGACAGCTCGTCGGAAAAGAAGCTCACAAAAAAGGAAAAGCGTGAAAATCAGCTTCAAATTGGGCTTGTTTTTCAATCCTTTAATCTTTTTCCGCAGTACACAGCGCTTGACAATGTAACGCTTGCATTAAAATCTCTTGCTAAAAACCGTACCGATTTCCGAAAAAACCGCAAACAAATTCATTCGGAAATAGAGGATAAAGCAAAGAGCATTTTAATGCGCGTCGGTCTTTCTGATAAGTTTTACAGCTACCCGTGCGAACTTTCAGGCGGTCAACAGCAAAGAGTATCAATAGCGAGGGCTATGGCGCTTGAGCCGAAAATCTTGTTTTTTGACGAGCCTACGAGCGCACTTGACCCTGAGCTTACAGGCGAAATTCTAAAGGTCATAAGGCAACTTGCAAGCGACAGTATGACGATGGTTATCGTCACACACGAAATGGCGTTTGCAGAGGCAGTTTCCACAAAGGTTATTTTTATGGACGACGGTGTTATCGAGTCGTGCGGTACGCCGAATGAAGTGTTTAGAGAAAATCCAAGTGACAGATTAAAAGAATTTTTACGAAAATATGAATAAATGATTTAGAGCGGACGGCATATTTTTGCCGTCCGTTTTTGCTCGTTCTCTCATAAAATTTACTGTACTTTTCATATATAATATGGTAATATTAAGAAAACCTTGAAAGGGGCGATTGATATGGGTCTTATTAAGGCGGCTATTGGCTCGGGCGGCGGTGTACTCGCAGACCAATGGAAGGAATTCTTCGTTTGTGACTCCATAGCGGCTAATGTGCTTGTAAAAAAGGGAGAAAAACGCGTTACGGGGCGTTCGTCAAATAAAAGAGCCAGTGATAACTTTATTACAAACGGCTCCGGTGTTATTGTGCATGAAGGTCAATGTATGATGATTGTAGACCAAGGCGAAGTTGTGGAATTCTGCGCTGAAGCAGGTCATTTTACCTATAACAGCGAAAGCTCGCCTACCGTTTTTGAGGGCGGTTTCGGTCAAGGTGTTAAGGACAGTTTTAAGATGTTCGGAAAACGCTTCACATACGGGGGCGATACGGCAAAGGACCAAAGGGTTTATTATTTTAACACGAAAGAGCTTGTAGGCAATAAATACGGAACGGTCAACCCAATTCCTTTTAGAGTTGTTGATAAAAATATAGGGCTTGATGTTGATATCGCTATTCGCTGCCACGGTGAATATTCGTACCGTCTTATTGACCCTATTTTGTTTTATAAAAATGTCAGCGGAAATGTTGACTATGAATATTCGCGTGACGAGATTGAAGACCAGCTTAGGACAGAGCTTTTGACGGCTTTACAGCCGGCTTTCGCGAAAATCTCCGAGATGGGCATAAGATACAGCGCTGTTCCAAATCACACAACGGAGCTGTCACAAGCGCTAAACGAAATCCTTTCGGCTATGTGGATGAAGCTTCGGGGTATTAAAATCTCCTCTTTCGGAGTAAGCTCTGTTACGGCATCTGAAAACGATGAAAATATGATTAAGGAGCTTCAAAAGAGCGCCGTACTCAAAGACCCGACAATGGCGGCGGCGGCTCTTACAGAGGCGCAAGCGGCGGCTATGAAAGCCGCGGCAGCTAACGAAGGCGCAGGTGCTTTTATGGCTTTTGCCGGTATGAATATGGCGGCAGGCGCAGGCAGCGGCGCAAAAGGCTTGTTTGAGCTTGGTAATGAACAAAAAGATAAAGACGCTTGGAAATGCACATGCGGTACCGAAAATATGGGTAATTTTTGCAGTAACTGCGGAAATCCTAAAAATCCAGACAGTTGGCGTTGCTCCTGCGGTACAGAAAACAAGGGCAACTTCTGTAGTAACTGCGGAAAATCTAAAGATTAACGGAGGGTTTTATGAGTTACGACAATATTTTTGATGTTCTTAAAAAGATGGCGGCTCTTCTTTCCATACTTGCCGTAATTATTTCAAACACCGTAAATCCTGTTGTTCCTCCCTTTGTACCTGAAGAAATTATTAATATTCCAGAGGAGGTGCCCTCTATGACAATAATTGAAAATGGCGTCAGTGATTATGTTATAGTTTGCGCAAAGGGGCAAGGTAATTCCGAATACACGGCAGCGCTTAAACTTCAGCACTACTTAAAGGAAATAAGCGGCACACTTATTCCTATTGTATCTGATAGCGTAGTTTCTTCTCCCAAAGAAATTATCGTCGGGAAAACTAATCGTGAGGGCAGCGAATACACTGTTAATCGCTCTTCTTTTGGGCTTGAGGATGTTAATGTTTTTATTAGGGACAAAAAAATCATAATAGCGGGCGCCGAAAAGCGCGGCACTCTTTACAGCGTTTATGCTTTTTTAGAGGAGGCTTTCGGTTTTCGCGCTTACGCTCACAACCTTTACCATATGCCGAAAAGCACAACTGTAAAAGTTCCCCTAAACTTAAACATTTCCCAAAAACCGTACCTTGAATATAGAGAAACGGATTGGATTAGCCCAAAAAATCTTGAATACAGTCTTGCCAACAAATTAAATTCTAACATATACCGTTCTCTTTCCGCCGAAAACGGCGGGTATATGGGTTATGTGGGCAGCTTCGCGCACACGCTTACAACGCAATTCTGCAAGGCGTCACAATACTTTGAAAGTCATCCGGAATATTTCGCGCTTCGAAACGGCAAGCGGACAGACAGGCAATTATGCCTGACTAATCCCGATGTCCTAAATATCGTCATAGCAGAAGTTAAAGAATATTTAAGGCGTGACCCCACAGCTATCGTGTCTTTAACACAGCACGACAATCAAGATTATTGTGAATGCCCGTCATGTAAAGCTATTGACGACTATGAAGGCTCGCACGCCGGTACGATGTTAAACTTCGTAAATCAAATTGCTGACGCTTGTAAAGACGAATTCCCCGACGCCGCGTTTGATACATTCGCTTATCAGTATACGCGCACACCGCCTTTACACATTAAGCCTTTAGATAATGTCATTGTGCGCCTTTGCTCAATAGAATGCTGTTTTGCGCACCCGCTTTCAGACCCCGACTGCCCGCAAAATGTAAAGTTCTGTGATGACCTTAAAAAATGGGCGGAGATTTCAAACAGGCTTTATGTATGGGATTATACGACTAACTATTCGCATTATGCGGCGCCGTTTCCAAACTTCAATGTAATTCAGGCAAATATGCAGCTTTTTGTCGAAAATAGCGTTGTCGGCGTTTATGAGGAGGGCAACTATACGGCAAGCGAGTGCAATGTCGAATTTGCAGAGTATAGGGCATACTTACTTTCACGCTTGTTATGGGACGCTTATTGTGACCTTGAAAAAGAGTCGGACGGATTTCTTAAAGAATACTATGGTGACGGTTGGCAATATATAAAAGAGTATATACGGTTTACATGCTCGAAAACCGGACAGAACAACACGCATATGACTATTTATAGGGATATAACCGATAAAGCTGTTCTGAATATCACTAAAAACGAAATTGCTTATATTGATGAGCTTTGGGAAAATGCCAAAAAGCTTGCAAATAACGATACGGTTTATGAAAATATTGAAAAAAGCGAGCTTTCATGGCGGTATTGGAAAGCTTGTAACAAAGAGGCGGAATTCTCACGCTTAAAGAATGCAGCAGGCTGGAAAGATGAAAACAAAAAGTTTTATGATGACTTAATGCGCTTTGGCGCTACACGCCTTCGCGAAGGTCATTATATGAAAGAAGATGTCACTGATTTTTCAGGAACACCAAGGGACTGGAGATAAAATTATGCTAATCACAACAACACAAAATATTGAAGGATACAGAATAACACAGTACTTAGGACCTGTTTTCGGCGAAGTCGTTGCCGGAATTAACTTCATTAAGGATTTTAAGGCAGGACTTTCAAACTTTTTTGGAGGAAGAAGTGCAACTTATGAAAATGAGCTTCTAAAATCCCGCGAAGATGCTTTGCGTGAAGTATCTGAGCGTGCCGCTATAATGGGCGCAAACGCTATAGTAGGCGTAGCGGTTGACTACGAGGTGCTTGGTGTAAACAACGGTATGATGATGATAATCGTTTCGGGCACAGCCGTTAAGTTTGAGTAGTCTTTGTACCATAAAAAATAAGCCGGACTGATTTTTCAGTCCGGTCTTTATTTAATATTTCTAAAAACAACGCTGCTCGTGATTTTGTATACAGGTTCCGTATTTTTCACAGCGATAGCAAACCTCATTTTTAAGCGGCTTCCCGTCGAAAAAGTCTTTTAAGTTTTGCAGTGTTTCTTTTGCTATGTTTTCAAGCGCTTCCTTTGTTAAAAACGCTTGATGCCCCGTTACTAAGACATTCGGCATTGATAAAAGCCGCAAAAGCGTGTCGTCCTCTAAAATCTCACCCGAAAAATCCTCAAAAAAGAAGTCTTCTTCTTCCTCATAAACATCAAGTCCCACAGCCCCGACCTTTTTATTCTTAATGGCAGTAAGGAGTGCCTCCGTATCTATAAGCGCGCCGCGCGATGTGTTTAATATATAAACACCGTCTTTCATAAGTGAAAGCGCATGCTCGTTAATAATGTGCTTCGTGTCTTTCGTTAAAGGGCAGTGAAGCGAAATAATGTCAGAGCGTTTATAAAGCTCAGAAAGCGAAACATAGTCTATTCCCGCATTTTCGTCAGGAAACAGGTCATATGATAAAACTTTCATTCCAAAGCCTTTGCAAATATCAATAAAAACTCTGCCTATTCTGCCTGTGCCGATAACGCCTACTGTTTTGCCGTAAAGGTCAAAGCCCGTAAGCCCTGAGAGCGCAAAATTATGCTCCCTCGTTCTGTTATAAGCACGGTGAATTTTGCGGTTCAGCGCTAAAAGCAGCGCCGCCGTATGCTCGCCTACGGCATAAGGTGAATAAGCAGGCACGCGTAAAATATGAATTTTGCCGAATGCCGCTTTTAAGTCAACATTATTATATCCCGCACTTCTAAGCGCCATGACTTTTATGCCAAAAGAGTGGAGCTTTTCTATTGTTTTTCTGTCTGCGGAATCGTTTACAAAAGCAATTACTCCGTCACACCCTTGTGATAAGACTGCGCTGTGTTCGTGGAGCTTGCTTTCAAAACACCTCAAATTAAACCCATATAAAGGGGAAAGGGCATCAAAATACATCTTGTCATACGGCTTTACATCGTAAAATGCTATGTCCTTCATCTTTTTCCCCCATTGTTCTTTATGAGTATATTATTAACCAAATTCCCGATAAAGTGCAAGCACTTTGCCAAGAATTATTACTTCATTCGTAATAATCGGCTCAAATTCATCATTTTCGGGCTGTAATCTAAAATGACCGTTCTCTTTATAAAAACGCTTTACCGTTGCTTCTTCCTCAATCATGGCAATAACAATTTCGCCGTTTTCGCAATACGGCGTTTTTTCCGCTATTACAATATCACCGCTAAAAATTCCCGCTTGTATCATACTGTCGCCCCGAACTTTTAGCGCGAATAACGGTTTATCCCTTGAAACTCTGCCGGAATACGGTATATATCCCTCAATCTGTTCAACAGCAAGAATGGGCATACCGGCGGTAACGGTTCCTAAAAGCGGAACGGAAATTACATTGTCAACCTGCCCTAAAAGCCTTATTGAGCGTTTTAAAAGCGGGTCGCGCATAATATACCCTGCCTTTTCAAGCGCGTCAAGCGCGGCTTGGACAGAGGATGTTGATTTTAGCCCCACTGCGGCGCCGATTTCCCTGACCGATGGCGGAACACCGTCTTGTGAACGCTCCATAAGATATTCATAAATCCTTTTTTGCGTTGCATTAATTGACTCCATAATACTCACAATCCTTTCCATCTGGTAAAGATTAAGGTAATTATAGCATAAACGAATTTAAAAAGCAAACATTTGTTTGATTTCAATTATCTTTTTCGTAAATAAATTAAAATTACAGATATATCTGCCGGTGAAACGCCGCTTATTCTTGAAGCCTGCCCTACACTTGACGGTCTAATCTTTGAAAGCTTTTCAGCCGCTTCAAGCCTTAATCCTGTAATGCTTTTGTAGTCTATATCATCCGGGAGTCTCTTTTTTTCAAGACGCGCCGCTTCCGCTATATCTGCCTGCTGCCTTTTTATATATCCCTCGTATTTTATTTCAATTTCCGCTTGCTCTATTACTTCAGGCGGTAAATCCGGTCGTTCTTTATCAAAAGGCAGCAAACATTCATAGTCAAGCTGCGGGCGTTTTATAAGCTCAAAAAGCTTTGCGCCCGTTTCAAGAGGCGCCGTACCGCGTGAAATTAAAAGCTCGTTTAATTCATGGCTTGGCGGTATAGCAGTTTTCTTTGCTCTTTTAATCTCTCTTTTTATAGCCTTTTCTTTTTCTTTTACGGCTAAAAGCCTTTTTTCACTTACAAGCCCTAAATTATAACCCGTTTCAGTCAGTCGTAAATCAGCGTTATCTTGCCTTAAAATCAGCCTGTACTCACTTCTTGAGGTCATCATTCTGTACGGGTCCATGCAGCCTTTTGTAACTAAATCGTCTATTAATGTGCCAATATATGACGATGAGCGCGGCAGTATAACATCTTTCTTATTTTGCACCTTTCGCGCGGCATTTATGCCGGCTATAAGCCCTTGCGCCGCCGCTTCCTCGTATCCGCTGGAGCCGTTAAACTGCCCTGCGCCGTAAAGTCCCTCAAAGTCAAGAAACTCAAGCGTAGGTTTTAAACACATAGGGTTAGTGCAGTCATACTCTATCGCATACGCATGTCTCATAACCCTTGCGTTTTCAAGTCCCTTTACGCTTTTAAGTATGTCTTTTTGAACATCCACAGGCAGCGAGCTTGAAAGCCCTTGTAAATAAAGCTCTTTCGTATCAAGCCCGCAAGGCTCGATAAACACCTGATGGCGCTCCTTTTCTGAAAAGCGGACAATCTTGTCCTCAATACTTGGGCAATATCTTGTCCCTATTCCCTCAATCTTGTGCGAATAAAGAGGAGAACGGTTAAGATTGTCAAGAATTATCTGCTTCGTATTTTCGTTAGTATATGTTATGTGGCACGACGCATAATTTTTAAGCTTTTCTTTCGTTCCAAAGGAAAACGGGGTTATATTTTCGTCGCCTCTTTGCTCCTCAAGCTGTGAAAAGTCTACACTGTCCGCATTTATGCGCGGCGGCGTACCCGTCTTAAAACGGCGAAGTGATATATTCAAGTCTTTTATAGATTTAGAAAGCTCAATAGACGGAAACATACCGTCAGGTCCGCTGTCAAAAACAACTTCTCCTATATAGTTTTTACCGCCTAAAAATGTACCCGTCGCAATTATAACGCACTTTGCCGTATAAACGCACTCAAGCTTTGTTTTAAGCCTGTAAAGGCCGCTTTTTTCTTTTTTAAGCTCTGTTATTTCTGCTTGCATAAGGTCAAGATTTTTTTGGCTTTCAAGTGCAAGCTTCATATATTTTGTATACAGAACTCTGTCAATCTGCGCTCTAAGTGAGCGCACGGCAGGGCCTTTTCCTGTGTTTAGCATTCTGCTTTGGATAAGCGTTTTGTCAGCCGCTTTTCCCATTTCTCCGCCAAGGGCGTCTATTTCCCTTACGAGATGCCCTTTAGAGGTGCCGCCTATTGAGGGATTGCACGCAAGAAGACCTATCCAATCAAGGTTTATTGTAAACACAATGGTTTTCACATTAAGCCTTGCCGCCGCAAGAGCCGCCTCTATACCGGCATGCCCCGCGCCTATAACTGCCACATCATATTCACCTGCAAAGTATTCCATAGCTTTTCCCTTATTTCCCTACACAAAAACTCTTAAACAGCTCGTCCACAACGGCTTCTGACGCTCTTTCTCCCGTAAGCTCTAAAAGGGCGTTTACCGCACCGTCAAGACTAATGTTTACTGCATCTCGTGTCATGCCCATTTTTATAGCTTCTAAAGCTTCACTTACACATTCATAAGCTGTTTTGACGAGTTTTCTTTGCCTTTCTGTAATTAAAATAGGTTCCGATGAGTCAAAGTCTGCCGTACCTAAAATGCTTTCCGCGGCAGATATAAGCTCCTGTAATCCCTCGCCGCTTTTAGCCGAAATGTATACTATATTTTCCGTATATCTTTTTACCTTATTAACATCAAGCTTTACGCCTAAATCCGTTTTGTTAATTGCCACAAGAACTTTCTTTTCGGCGGCTTTTCTTAAAAGCTCCTCCTCCGATTTTGTAAGCTCATTTACCGCCTCTAATACAATAATTACAAAGGGCGCTCTTTCCATTCTTAAAACAGCTCTTTTAACGCCTATTTCTTCAATCTCAGACGATATATTTTCGTGAATTCCTGCTGTGTCAGCAAGTTTCAGCGTCACATTACCTATTCGCACCGTTTCCTCGATTATATCCCTTGTCGTACCTGCGTGCGGTGTAACTATTGCCTTTTCACTGCCTGAAAGAAGATTTAATAATGTAGATTTACCGACATTCGGCTTGCCTGCTATGACGGTTTCTATGCCGTCTATAACGGCTTTTCCCGCGTCAAATGAGTTTATCAGATTAAAAAGGTCAGTCTTTATTGTTGTTAGTGAAGCTATAAGGCTTTCTTCTGAAAGCTCCTTTATATCCTCCTCGGGATAGTCCGCCCATACGGCAAGGTGAGCGCAAATTTTCGTTAGCTTCGCCGCCAGTTCAGAGATTTTTTTGCTTGTGTGCCCTAAAAGAGCGTTTAAGGCCGCTTTATGCCCCGCTTCGCCTTTCGCTCCTATTACGCTCATTACCGCCTCAGCCTCTGATAAGTCAAGCTTGCCGTTTAAGAATGCTCTTTTCGTAAACTCGCCGGGGCTTGCAGGCTCTGCGCCCGCGTTCAATACAGCCCTAAGAATTCTGCTCATAACATACGGGCCGCCATGCCCTGAAAGCTCTACAACATTTTCTCCCGTATAGCTTTTCGGCGCGCGAAACAACAATGCAATAGCTTTATCTATTTTCGTTTTACCGTCATAAACATCGCCTAAAGCAGCAGAATATCCGCTTCGGGAGGAGAGTTTTTCCCCCGAAGCGGTAACAAAAACTTTGTCGGCAATTTCTATTGCCCTATCGCCTGAAATCCTAACAATTCCAATGCCTGCCGCCGCTTGCGCCGTGGCTATCGCCGCTATTGTTTTCATATCTGTACCTTTAAGCCATCATATCCTGTAAGAAGTCGACTGCTTTCACAATGTCTCCCGCCGGATCGTCTCCAACTTCCCTTTCTATTGTAAGAAATCCTTTAAATCCGATATCGTCAAGAGCCGAGAGGTATGCCGGCCAATTAACGCCGCCCTCTCCTAATGGAACTTCCAGAAAAGAGGGCCCCGTTACTATTTCTGACTTTGCCATACCGTAAACTATTTCAGGGTCTTTTTCAAACAGCCTTTTCCCGTCTTTTGCGTGGGTGTGGACTATATAATCTTTAAGATTGTAAACTGCTTTTACAGGGTCGTCTCCTGTTACCATAACAAGGTTTGCGGGGTCAAGGTTTACTGAAACGCCTTTCGAGCCGAGTGTATCAAGAAACTCTTTTAACACTAACGATGTTTCAGGTCCCGTTTCAATTGCAAAATATGCGTCTATTGAATCGGCATATTCCGCAAGCTCGCGGCACGCGTCTTGAAGAATTTTATATCTGTCATGATTAATATCCGCGGGAACAACGCCGATATGCGTCGTAACAACATTTGTTTCAAGCTCTTTTGCAAGGTCAAGAATTCTCTTTGACTTTTCAATCCTTTCGGGATTTTTTTCGGGATGCACAAAGCCTCCGCCGCCAAGGTCGCCGCAAAGCGCGGAAATAATAAGCCCGTTAGATTTTACTAAATCTAAAAACTCTTTTCTTGCCTGTTTCGTAAGGTTTTCGGGAGCCATTTCACCCCTCGTGGAATAGACTTGAATACCCTGTATTCCGTCAATGCCTGCCGCTTTTACCACAGCCTCTTTAGGCGGCACTCTAAAACAATCAGTGATTACGCCAATGGGAAATTTGTACATGAAAAAACCTCCTTATATTTGTAAAAAGCCTACCTTTTTCATAACCTTATTAAGTGTTCTTTGTGAGCGAACAGCCGCCTTTTCGGCGTTCTCTCTCATGCATTTATCTAAGTATTCTTTATCTGCTATATACTGATTATACCTTTCTTTTATAGGCATAAGCTCCTTTACAACGGCATCTGCAACTGCAGACTTAAAAGCGCCGTACCCTTTGCCCGAAAACTCGTTTTCTATCTCTTTTATGCTTTGTCCCGTACATGCCGAATACATGATTATTAAATTGTTAATACCGTCTTTCCCCTCACGGTATAAAACCTCTGATTCACTATCCGTAACGGCACTTTTTATCTTTTTTACGATAGAACTCGGCTCGTCAAGGAGTGTGATATAAGACTTTTCGTTTTCATCTGATTTGCTCATTTTTTTAAGAGGCTCTGTAAGTGACATTACCTTTGCGCCCGTTTTGCCTATTAACGGCTTTGGAACGGTAAAAAGCTCCCCATAAATCGCGTTAAATCTTTCCGCTATATTCCGCGCCAACTCAAGGTGCTGTTTTTGGTCCTGCCCTATCGGAACATAACTTGCGTTATAAAGGAGTATGTCCGCCGCCATAAGCGTGGGATAAGCGAAAAGTCCTACCGTTATATTGTCCTTATGCTTTGCGCTTTTGTCCTTAAACTGCGTCATTCGTGACGCTTCCCCAAACTGTGTGTAGCAGTTGAGTATCCACGCAAGCTGTGAATGCGCCGCCACATGGCTTTGCACAAAAAGCGTGTTCTTGTCCGGAGAAAGTCCCAAAGCAAGCAGCAAAGCGTAAAGCTCACGCGTATTTTTTCTAAGCTGTGCCGGCTTTTCTCTGAAGTCCGGAACTGTTATAGAGTGTAAGTCAGCTATTCCAAAAAGGCAATCATATTCATCAGACATATTCGCCCAATTTTTAAGCGCGCCTAAGTAATTGCCAAGAGTAGGCGTTCCCGTCGGCTGAATTAAGCTGAATACCGTTTGCTTTTTTTCTTTTTGCTCCATATCGTCAAATCCTTTTATGTGCTATTTGTTTTTTATTTTATCCCAATATTCCTTTGCGGCTTGCTCGTTTTTATTGTCACCCGGTACATAGTAAACGCTGTTCTTTATTGTATCGGGCAGATATTGTTGAGAAACCCAGTGATTTTCAAAGCTGTGCGGGTATTTATAAAATTGACCCTTTACTGCCGTATCTTCGCCGTCAAAATGCTTGTTTTGAAGCGTCCTTGGAATTGCTCCCGTTTTTCCGTTTCTTATATCGTCCATGGCGGCGTCTATAGCAACACATGCAGAATTTGATTTCGGACTGCTGCAAATGAGGATTACGGCGTTTGCAAGCGGAATTCTCGCCTCGGGCAGTCCTACCATAAGCGCGCTGTCTGCCGCCGCTTTTACTATGGGGATTATGTTAGGGTAAGAAAGCCCTACATCTTCGGATGCCGTAACTATTAGCCGCCTTACGGCAGAGGGCAAGTCCCCCGCTATTAGCAGTCTTGCAAGATAGTGGAGTGCCGCGTTAGTATCAGAGCCGCGCATAGACTTTTGAAATGCCGAAAGAATGTCGTAATGCTCGTCACCGTCTCTATCGTACCTTAAAGATGCTTTTTGAGTTAATGAGCGTGCATTTGTCAGCGTTATTTTTCTTTTCGCACCGCTTTTAGGGTTTTCTGCGGCAAGAACAGAAAGCTCACACGCGTTTATAGCTTTTCTGACATCCCCGCCGGACGCCGAGGCTATATGCTCTATAACGCCTTTTTCAATATCAAGCTTTTCTCCCCGCTCTTTTTCAAGAAAAGAGAAAGCTTTTATAACGGCTTTTTCTGCCTGCTTTTTGTCAATCGGCTTAAACTCGAATACGGTGCTGCGGCTTAGTATTGCGCCGTAAATATAAAAATACGGGTTTTCCGTTGTGGAGGCTATGAGCGTTATATCGCCGTTTTCTAAAAACTCTAACAGCGTTTGCTGCTGCTTTTTCGTGAAATATTGTATCTCATCAAGATATAAAAGTATACCGCCCGGCGCTGAGAGCGTGTTTATTTCTGAAATAATGTCTCTAATATCTGAAGTTGATGATGTTGTGCCGTTTAAGCGTCTTAGGCTTTTCTCTGTCTTTTCGGCAATTATTCCCGCAAGCGTCGTTTTGCCCGTGCCGGGAGGTCCGTAAAAAATGAGGTTAGGTAAAGAGCCTGAATTTATTATGTTGTAAAGCGGCATTCCCTTTTTTAATAAATGCTCCTGCCCCACCATATCGTCTAACGATACGGGTCTTAACCTATCTGCAAGCGGTGCGTTCATATCTGCTCCTTAGTTAAAACTCATATACTGCGCCGTCATACGACACAAGAAAATCTTTCTCTGCCGCTACCTCTACCAACTCATCGTGAATGAGAAGTCCGTTATGTGAAAAATGGTTAAGACAAAACTTTGTTTTCTCGTCCGCGGCGCCAATTTTAATTAAGCGTTTTCTTACTGCCTCACCGCCCGCTATTCCCATATGATTGCCTTCATAATCCTTGATTATAGCTGTGCAGTCAAGGGATACAAAGTCAAATCGCACACCGCTTTTTTCTATATAATCCCATGTACTGTCCTTAAATCTGCCCGTATCGTGGGCATAAAGTATAGCTTTGCCTTCCTTTTTGTTTTCAATCATATAAATTAAAGGCTCTGTTCTTATGTCATGGTCTGCTTCAAGCGGGGTTATTTTATATTCCCCAACAGTGAAAGAGGAGAAAGCCTTTGCCTGTTTCCATGTAAAACTATTGTTTTTTTCAAGCTCTAATTTATCTATTATTTCTACTATGGATTTACTTGATTTTTCTGAGCTGTAAACAGTTATAGGGATAAGGTCTTTCACATCCACATCAAAATACGCGAAACCGTATCTTCTGTATTCAAAATCTTTTGGATACAGATGGTCGTCGTGTGAATGGGTTATTAAAAGGGTTTTTATCTTTCTTAAATCAAGCCCAAAGTTTAACACATGCATATATGTATCTGCCGGAAAATCTATAAGCAGCGTGTCGTCAATAAGCGCTTGTGAGCGGGTTCTTAGGTTTTTGCCGCCTTTCGCTCTTGCCTTTTCACACGGCTCACAAGAGCAAAAAAGCCCGGGGAAACCTTCTGACGCCGCCGTTCCATAATAAGTTATTTTCATATCTGCCTCCGCTTTTCTCTTTCATATGCTGAATTTAAGAATTACCATCGCCGCTAAAAATATAGCAATATAGCCCAAAACCGGCAACATGAGCGTGCCTTTGCCAAGTTTATAAAGTAAGGTGTCATACATTTCTTTCGGAATATCGTTCGCCTTTAGCCCTTTTATTTTCCTTTCGCTTTCTTTCATATATAAATATGTCGCGAAAAGCCCTGTGAAAATATTGACGGCAAGTTTATATCTTGTTACATAATCCGTCCAATTCGTGCCAAGCTCTATTTGAGACAGCCCCTCGACAGCGTCTTTTATCTGCTCCATTTCGGTTTGTGTTATTTCACCGTCAAGAACAGCCTCATTAAACATTATAAAAATAGCTTTAACCGGCTCCTTTTGAAGTGAGCCGTATATTCCTATGCCAATAAAAAATATGTTAACGGCTAAAAGTATTGCCGCTAATTTATACATCCTCTTATATGCCGCGAATGTAAACGGCAATAAAAAGGCGAACAAGTTAGTCATCATCTTTTTGCCCGTTTTCTGCAAAAAGAGAAATCTCGGCATATATCTTCTTGCGGAAGCGCCTAAAAAACTTGCGTATTCCTCTCCCGTTATGCCTCCTATATCCGTTTGCATCGTTATAGGCTCTGCTGATGAATTTAAGTATGGCGAAAAGACTTGTCCGCCGCTTTTTAAGTTTTCATCGGTTTTTATGTGCAAACCTTTATTTTCAATTTGTAAATTGACCCGTTCTTCTGCTTTTTCGTCCGTCTCACTGCTGGGCGGCATATATATAAAACCGCTTTCGTGAAGCTCTTTATTAAAACAATTGCCCAATTCGTTCCAACAATCCCTATGGTGCGGCGTACCGCATATGGGACAAACGACAATGTCGCTTTCGTCTATAAAATCCGTTTTACAAACAGGGCATTTCTCGCCCGAATACCTCATATATTAAACCTTGCCTTTCAATGTCATAATAAAACATAG
>JAAZGX010000270.1 GCA_012511005.1 Clostridiales bacterium | reverse complement strand
TTGCAGAATAGTGATAGTACCTTAGCCCATTCGCGTCAAACTCCAGCGGTGAAAGAAGCCAGCTTTTACCCTCATCTTTTGACACAGCTAATTCAAGAAGCGACCTATTGTTCTTTCTAATTCCTTTTGCGGTATGTGTACGGGTAACAGACATTACCCACAAGTCCTTTTCAACTTTTATAATGTCAAATCCGCCCTGATGTAAAAGCTCTTTTTCAATCTTTACATTGCTATAGCTTTTACCTTTGTCACTCGATTCGTAGCTTATTATATGTCTTTCGGGTTCGCTGTTTCTAAAATAAGTGCGCAGTATGCCGCTATTAAGCATAATATTTGCCCCTTGTTCCGGCGCTATAGATACAAAAGGTAAAGAGTAGCTCCAAGTTTTGCCTCCGTCATCAGTTAACGCCGTAAGACTGCAATGAATTCCGTCTGTATAAAGCGGTAACAGCAGGCGGGTTTTTCCCTCAAACTCAAATTCTAATGGCTTATTTTTCGTCTGCCAGCCAAGCGCCCTTTTAATAGGTTTCCACTTTTTATATTCTGAATCCGCACCCGAAGAATAACGGCAAATGCGGCGCGCCTCCCACCAAAGATAAACTTCAAACAAAGGTGTAAGAGCGGCATATTATCGCCCCTCTCTTATGTATTTGATAAAATCTATCGTAGAGTTTCTAAGCGCAACCACAAACGGGTCTGTTATATATCTGTCCTCAATTTTTACATAGGAAAGCTCAGGAATAGGATTTTGCCTAAACTGCTTTTCACTTATATATCTGCACTCACCATTAACTTCACCATAAATATACTCACCTTTTTCAAAGCCTATAGCTTTACCCTGTAATTCGTCACACCTGCCGGGATTTAATAATCCGTACCCCGTAAAATTTGGGATAGTCTTAAATCCGTTTTTATACTCATAATTGCCTTTATCGGCATACCTATATTTTGTCTGAGAGGTTTCCCAAGCATTTGAAAGCACAGGGTACCAAAAAAACCAAAGCCTATCATCATGCCCTAAATAAATAGTAGGATTGCAGTCTGCCATTCCTTTTACATCAGCTATTTCAAAAGGCTCAAGCCATGCGCCCCCTACGGGTTTCCTTGCGGCTAAAATCCTCCCGTCGTTGCCCTTTCGCTCCCCGTCAGACTGAAACCAAACGCTAATAAGTTCCCCATCAGGCAGGCAGGCAATACCGGAGCCGTGGGCATGCTCTTTTATTGGGGGGAAAATATCTTCAATAACAGGTGTTTCATACCCTGATAAACCCTTTATTTGCTTTGGGGAAAATTCAGCAGGGATAGAGGGTCTTTTGCTTTTTGATGTAAAATCAAGCACTCCTTCAGTTTTAACCACATTATTTAAGATAGATAAAAATCTTTTCAAAGAGGGCTTGCCAAAAACCTTTATTCGTTTTGTCCTAAAACGCTCTTTTTTAACTTTAGGTGTAAAAACACTATCTG
This sequence comes from Clostridiales bacterium, assembly GCA_012511005.1. Classification (GTDB taxonomy): domain Bacteria; phylum Bacillota; class Clostridia; order Oscillospirales; family Acutalibacteraceae; genus DTU089. The sequence goes on along the minus strand of JAAZGX010000270.1, from coordinate 1,792 downwards.
TCTTAAAAATAAAATCAGTACCGCTATAAAGGCTTTGCCAGCTTTTCTGGAAATCCGAAGTAAAGCCAATTTCAACATCTTTTCCCTTAGAGTTTTTAACAGCCTTTATACCGCCGTTTTCCTTTGTTAAAACTATCGTATCTTCTGGGTTTAGATAGCATATTAAATAGTCTTTACTATCATAATTTTCCCCTTTATCAAAAGAGTAAAGCAAAATCAAACAATTAAAAATTTCAGAATAAACGGGGAGAACTAAAGCTGTTTTCCCCTCATGCAAAACCTCAATAGGATGCCCTTTAAGCGAAAAACCTATCCGCCTTGCAAACGGATAGTTATTTTCGGCTATTTTTACGCCATAAAGCTTTCCTAAAGCAAGAGAGCGTTTTTCGTTTATATAACTTTCAGCCTGTGCCCACGAAAAGCCGTCAGTCTCTTGTAAGCTTTCTGCTAAAAGCGTATAGCGCCTTACTAACTCACGGGAAAAATCGTCTTCCTTTTCGCTGACACCTGCACTTTGCCTTTCATTTGTAAAACTTCCGCCAAGCCTTGGGTAAAGGGCGTCATGCCTCTTAAAATTAATTTCATGCGCTGTATACTCACCTTTTAGCGCATAGGCGGACATAATTTGCGCAGTCGATTCATCTACACAAAGATAAGCCGTATAAAAGAGCCAAAGCGTATCATCTTTATCTTTATAAAGCATAGGATTTTTGCCCTTAGCTCTCTGAAGTCCTTTAACAGCGGGCAAATAGACCTCACCGTCAGATGAAGTATAGCTAAAAGCAATTTCATTATTTAAGGATAATACCTTAATCTCATCTCCCGAACTAAGCTTTAATATATCCATTTCAGCCCCCATTCTATTTCTCACTTTAACTTCTAATGCCTTTAGACTTTACCTGCTAATAATAAAAAATACCGCTAAGCCTTTGTGTCTGCCATAAACTTCTACAAGAAAATCTGTTTTCATTGTCAGAAGTACATAATTATACTTATCTTGTCTTGCTATCGTTTATTCGTCTTTTCGATTATCACCATTAGACTTTTAGCCCAATCCAATATCTTTGCAGTAACTCCCCATTATTTTGCTTTTCTTCACTCTCAAAAACACCTAAGCATTTCATTATTGTTTTTGCAGAAGCAATATTTGATTTGCTGCAAGTTAAAAGCACCTTATCTAATCCAATTTCTTTGCAGTATTCAAGGGCTAATTTCAGCATCACGGCTGCATAACCTTTCCTGCGCTCGCTTGGCCTTATGCCATAGCCAATATGTCCATGAACTTGCACATAGCCTTTATAAGGGTACCGAACATTTATTGTGCCTATTAGTTTCTTATCGCTTTTTCGGATAGCAAAAAATATTATAGAGCGAATTTCACAGGATAAGTCATCATTGATTTTCTCAAGCCATGTGCTAAAACTTTCTGCACTATCAAGTCCGCTATCTCCATGAAGGCTATTTTCACCGTTTAAGATATGTTCTTCAAAGTATTCCTTCGCATCTGTTTCATAATCTTTAGTCGGAAACACCAATTCTAATTCATCCATTTGACTTTCTCCAATCATATACTCCCTGATTTCCTCAAAGGCAAATGCACACTTCCACCTTTTGCCCCCAAATACATTGTCGCTATTAATGATGTGCTAAAGAGTTTGCTGCGTTTAAGGTGACGATGACAACCATGAAAACTGCCGCTATTAGAACCCCTGCGGCTCCCATTATGAGTCTGGCTTTCGGGATCGGGTTCACATTCTTTTTTAGGGATACAGCTATTCTTTTAATCTTACCC
>JAAZGX010000269.1 GCA_012511005.1 Clostridiales bacterium | reverse complement strand
AGCCCTAACATCGTAATTTCAAAATAAATAACGGCATCGTCAATTATGTCACTGTCTGCTCCCGCAAAACTTATGAGCGGACGGGCAAACGCTAATGCAGCGGCACAAAGAACAATACCAAGAATAATAGCAAGCGTAAACGACTGCCCCATACACTGATTTGCCCGCTTTTTGTCCTCTTCTCCCTTTCGCCTGCTGACTATTGCCGTTACTCCGACATTAAGGGCAAAAAATACGGCGAAAAATAAGAAACGCGGCTGATTAGTAACGCCTACCGCCGCTATGGCGTTAGAGCTTACTTTACCGACCATAACAGAGTCAGCAAAAGAAATAAAGCCCACAAGCAGCGCCTCTAAAGCGGCCGGCCAACTGAACTTTAATAATGTTCCATATATTCTTTTAGCGTCATAGCTGCCGTCTTCTGCCGGAGGCGACTTTATGAGATACTCCGGCTTATAAAGACGGTCTATAAGTGTTTTAATTTTCATATTCTAAACTCGTTTTATCTATTTTCATTGAAATATCAAAGGCTTTTACACTGTTTGTTAAAGCGCCGGATGAAATAATATCAACTCCCGTATCGGCAACCTCTCTCAAACGGGAAAGCGTAATGTTTCCCGACGCTTCAAGCACCGCCTTTTTGTTAACGAGTTTTACTGCCTCTCTCATCATATCGTTCGTCATATTGTCAAGCATAATAATGTCCGCGCCGGCTTTTAACGCCTCATTTACTTCATCTAAATTTCTCGTTTCAACCTCAATGGTAACGGTATGCCCCGTTTTTTCTTTAAGCGTTTGCACTGCGGCGGTTATCCCTTTACACGCATCTATATGATTATCCTTTATCATCGCGGCATCAGACAAATTAAAACGGTGATTTTTCCCGCCGCCTGCCGCAACCGCATATTTTTGAAGTGCGCGTAAACTTGGAATTGTTTTTCTCGTATCCGCAATTTCTGCATCATATCCTTTTAGCTCTTTTACATATAAAGCCGTTTCTGTGGCTATGCCCGACATATGCTGCAATAAATTCAGCGCCGTGCGCTCACCTTTTAAAAGCATTGCCGTTTTGCCTGAAAACTTTGCAATAAGACTGCCCTTTTCTATCGTATCACCGTCTTTGTAAAAGGCTTTCATTTCAAAAGAACTGTCAAGCAGTGAAAATACGCGCCTAAAAACATTTATGCCGCATAATACACCGTCAGCCTTTGATATAATAAAAGCCGTCCCCCTAATATCGTCTGATATTAGGTTATCCGTAGTTACATCAATGTAATTAATATCCTCTGCTAACGCTCTTTTTATTATGTCGTCAACATAGAAATCCGGAAGTTGTGCCATTTATAAATCCTCCTTATTCGTTTGCCTCTCGTAAAATCAAAAATGCGACTGTCGCTATGCTTATTGCCTCACAATATTCGGCGGTTATAGAAAATCCGCCCGTTCTAAGCCTCTTTAATATTTCATTCGTCCTTTTAAACCCTTCGTGTATAGCTCCTTGGTCCGGAATAACAAAATATGCTTTTTGCATTATTTCTCTTATTTCTGTCCGCATACCGCTTGCAAGAGGCGCTTTGCCATAGCTTTCGGACGGCATACTTTCAGGGTGAACTTTATATATACGAAGCTTTCTTTGCCTTTCAATGTCAAGTGCCGCTCTTCTTCCGAAAACGAGAGCCTCTAAAAGAGAATTACTTGCAAGCCTGTTTCTGCCGTGTACCCCCGTATTTGCACACTCTCCCGCCGCGTATAGCTGTGAAACAGTAGTACGGGCATTAAGGTCAGTTTCAATGCCGCCCATAAGGTAGTGCTGACACGGAAAGACGGGAATTAAATCCTTTGAAATATCAACTCCGTTTTGAAGGCACCCCTCACTTATCCCCGGAAAACGCTTCGTTAAAAATTCTTTGTCTTTATATCTTATGTCAAGATAAAAACTGTTGCTCCCCGTTCTTCTTGACTCCATAATAATTGATTTTGAAACAACATCTCTCGGCGCTAACTCAAGGCGGCTGTCGTATCTGTCCATAAACCGCTCTTTATTCACATTTAGCAGATATGCTCCCTCTCCTCTTACTGCCTCGCTTATTAAAAACTGCTCTCTGCCGTCGGAATTAAATGCTGTCGGATGAAATTGAATGTAACTGAGATTTTTTATTGATGCACCCATTTCATACGCAAATCTAATCCCGTCCCCCGTAGCTACGGACGGATTTGTTGTATACTTATAAACTCTGCCTATTCCGCCTGTGGCTAAAAGGACAAATGTAGAAAAAACTTGCCTTTGCTCTGTCCCCGAAAGAAGCTCCGTCATAAATCCGCCAAACTTTTTTTTGACGGCTGTTACCATCGTCATATCGCAAAATGTAATATTCGGTAGTTTCGTAACGGCTGAAACGAGCTTCGTAACAAGCTCATTACCCGTTGTATCCTTATGGTGTACTATCCTTTTGCGGCTATGACCGCCCTCGAGAGTTTTTAACAGCTCCCCGTTTTCATCCCTGTCATAATCCACATTATGTTTAATAGTGTTAAGAACATCAAAAGGTCCCTCTGTTACGAGTTCTTTTACGGCGTCAAGCTTATTTTCCCTTCTGCCCGCAATTAAAGTATCCTCAATATGTAAATCATAACTATCATGTACTAAATCTAAAACACACGCAATACCGCCCTGTGCCAAAGAGGAATTTGATTTTGTCTTTTCCTTTTTGCATACGATAAGTGCTTTTGTGGCAGGCTCTAAATGTAAGGCTGCGTAAAGACCGGCAACTCCCGCGCCGACTATTATAACATCGTACTCTGTTTTTAGTGAAGCCAAATCCATATAAAGCCCTTCTCCCTGAACTAACGCTATAACAAAAAAACAAAAGACGCGCGTTTTCGCGTTTTCTCATTCTATATCCTATTATATCATTTTTTTCTGTCTTATCAACATCTTATATAAAATATGTTTTTTTCTAATTTGTGCCGTACTATTGCAAATAGCGACAATATATTGTATATTAATCTCTGTATTCCGAATATGAAAGGACGAAAATCATGACTGATTGTTTATCATTTTTAAATGAATATGACCCTGAAATAGCCCGTGCTATTGAGCTTGAAACGGGGCGGCAAAAAAGAAATATTGAGCTTATTGCGTCTGAAAACTACGCTTCCCCCGCTGTTATGGCAGTTATGGGCAGCGTGTTAACGAATAAATATGCAGAAGGGTATCCCGGTAAAAGATATTATGGCGGCTGTGAATATGTTGATATTGCAGAAGATTTAGCAATCGAAAGGGCAAAAGAGCTTTTTGGAGCGAAATTCGCAAATGTTCAGTCGCACTCCGGCTCTCAGGCAAATTTTGCGGTATATTTCGCGCTTTTAACCCCCGGCGACAAGGTTCTCGGAATGAGCCTCAGTGACGGCGGTCATTTAACGCACGGCTCGCCCGTCAATGTCAGCGGTAAATATTTTGAATTTATCTCCTACGGTGTAAACAAAAACGGTTATCTCGACTATGACGAGCTTGAAAAAAAGGCGAAAACTGAAAGACCGAAAATGATAGTTGCGGGCGCGTCCGCATACCCAAGATTTATTGATTTTGAAAGAATTGCCGCCATCGCGAAAGAGGTCGATGCTTTATTTATGGTAGATATGGCGCACATTGCAGGTCTTGTTGCGGCAGGTGTTCACTCCTCCCCCGTACCTTTTGCGGATATTGTCACCTCGACGACACATAAAACTTTAAGAGGACCGAGAGGCGGCCTTATTCTTTGTAATGATGAGGACATAGCGGCAAAGATTAACAAATCTATATTCCCCGGTATTCAAGGCGGGCCGCTAATGCACATCATAGCGGCAAAGGCAATTTGTTTTGCGGAGGCGCTAAAACCCTCGTTTAAGCAGTACGGCGAAAATGTAATCAAAAACGCGAAAGCGTTTGAACACGCTCTTAAAGATGAGAATATTGATATTGTTTCAAACGGCTCCGATAATCACTTGCTGCTGCTTGACCTTCGCTCTTTAGGCATTACGGGCAAGGAGCTTGAGGTTAGGCTTGACAAGGTTTATATAACGGCAAATAAAAATGCTATTCCAAACGACCCTGAAAAAGTGTTTATAACTAGCGGACTTAGAGTTGGTACGCCTGCCGTTACTACAAGGGGCTTTGGAGAAACCGAAATGGCGAAAATTGCTGAATTTATTAAGCTTACCGCGACTGACTTTGAAAACAGCAAAGATTATATACGCTCTGAAGTTACAAAAATTTGCGGCAGCTTCCCTATTTATAACTAAATCAATAATTTACCGTATCCGTTTTTTTGCGGATACGGTCTTTTTATTTGCAGCTTATTAATTTGAATATAATTTGAGCATTTTAACTGCTTTATAAAGCGGGACGCCAAGTAATAAAAGCACAGCCGCTTCCCCTGCCGCAACTTGAAGCGCCGATATTATAAACAGCTTTACTGAAAAAGCGCCGTCCGCTAAAAAGGCTATCTCTGCCCCAACAAAAAAAGCGTTTAATATAATGGGAGGCAAAAACGAGAATACGGGAAAGCCTTTTATTTTTTTCTGCCGCAGCTTTCTTGTCAGTATTGCCGCTAAAAGTGTTGCAAGTGAGCCGAATACCATATCCATTACGAAAAAGGGACTGCCAATATTGCCGAACACACACCCTATAACCAATCCCCAAATAGAAGCTGTTGAGAATATAGGCATAATCGTCAGCGCCTCTGAAATACGAAACTGTACTCCTAAATATGCTGCTCCAAACGCCCCTGAAACATATGTTAAAGCCGCGTAAAGCGCTGCTATTACGGCAGCCTCTGAAAGATAACGGTTCTTTTTTCCGCTCAAACGGAAAACCTCCTATAATTCAACTATTTATGGTAAAACTCTTTTTAATGATGAAATAACTTAATTCTTAAAAAGGGGGTATTTTCTTGGCAAGAGATATAATAGTAACTGTTTTTACTTCGGCAGCATCCTTATTTGTTCTATTTCTGCTTACGAAGTTTATGGGAAGAAAACAAATGTCAGAGCTTTCTGCTTTTGACTATATAATAGGCATAACAATAGGCTCGATAGCCGCAGAAATGGCGACGGGGCTTGAGGATTACCATAAGCCTCTCACGGCGATGATTTTATACGCGCTGTGCGCAATAGCGCTTTCGGTTTTCGAGTATAAATCCTTTACGGCACAAAAGCTGATTGAAGGAAAGCCGATGATACTTTATGATGACGGTAAAATCTATTACAAAAACCTTTGCACAGCAAAGCTTTCCATAGATGATTTGCTTACTCAGTGCAGAAGTAACGGCTATTTTAATTTAGGCTTGTTAAAGCTCATTATCCTTGAATCTAACGGTAGTATGAGCTTTCTGCCGTTATCCGCGGGAAGACCTTTAACACCCGCCGATATGAGTATTATACCGGAGCAGGAAAAGCTTCTTGTCAATGTAATACTAAACGGAAAAATAGTAGATAAAAACCTTAATGATACCGGCAACAATAGAACATGGCTTCTTGGGGAGCTGACGAAGCAAGGTATAAAGTCCCCCGTTGAAGTGGCGCTTGCCACTTGTGACGACAGCAATAGCCTAAGTGTATATACGAAAATTCGATAAAAGTGATGCGTGCGCTTTTGCTATTTGAAATACATGTATAATTGACATTTTATCATGCCGTTATAAAGCTTTCTTCTTTTATCTGCCCTTCTGCCAAAAGCCGTTTCAAATTCCTCGTCCGCTGTGATAATGTAATAACTGCGCCCTTTCTTTTCAGAAAACTTTTCACCCATAATAGAATAAAGCTGTTT
>JAAZGX010000039.1 GCA_012511005.1 Clostridiales bacterium | reverse complement strand
GAAACGCTTTCTGTTACGATAGTTTCCGTTATAATATCCTTGTTGTTCGGTTTCCCCATTGGAATAATCGCTTCAGGAAGCGAAAGGGTTGATAGGTTTATCCGCCCGCTTTTAGACTCAATGCAAACGATGCCTGTATTTGTTTATCTCATCCCTGCCATTTTGTTTTTCGGTTTAGGGGAAGCGCCTGCCGTTATAGCCACAACTGTTTATGCAATTGTGCCTATTATAAGATTGACTAACCACGGAATAAGACAGGTAGATAAAGAGGTTACAGAGGCGGCAAAATCATTCGGCTCTACAAGAATTCAATCGCTAACAAAAGTTCAAATACCTCAGGCGCTGCCCACTATTATGACCGGTGTAAATCAAACGATAATGATGGCAATATCCATGGTCGTTACGACATCAATGATAGGCATGACCGGTCTTGGAATGGAAGTACTCATTGGGGTTAACCGAATAGAAATCGGCAGAGGTCTTATCTCCGGAACCGCTGTTGTCATTATCGCGGTTGTTTTAGACAGGCTTACTCAAGGGCTGTCTAATAAAAGGGAGGTGAAAAGTCTTGGATAACACTATAATATCTGTAAAAAACTTATCAAAGCTTTACGGTTCTGAACAACAAAAAGCTATACGCCTTAAAAAGAAGGGTATTGATAAGGATGAAATTTATAAAAGGACCGGTGTAACAATCGCTCTTTGGGATGTTTCTTTAGAAATAAAGCAAGGTGAAATATTTGTAATCATAGGGTTGTCCGGTTCAGGCAAGTCAACTTTAGTAAGGTGTTTTAATAGATTAAACAAGCCCACACAGGGAAGTGTGTATTTTCAAGGCGAAAAAATAGACGATTTTGATAAAAAAAGGCTTAGGGAATATAGAAGAGATAAGATAGCTATGGTTTTTCAGCATTTTGGTTTAATGTCACATAGAAGCGTGTTAGGCAACACGGAATATGGCTTAGAGGTTAAAGGCTTGTCGAAAGAAAAACGCGGAAAAGCCGCAAAGGAAATGCTCGCAATGGTGGGACTTGAGGGTCATGAAAATGAACCCATTCATAACCTATCCGGAGGAATGAAACAAAGAGTTGGGCTTGCGCGCGCTCTTGCAAGTAACCCTGATTTATTGCTTATGGATGAGCCTTTTTCCGCTCTTGACCCATTAGTAAGAAAGGATATGCAATTTGAGCTTTTAACAATACAAAAAAAGCTTAAAAAGACAATTATATTTATTACCCACGATATTAATGAGGCGTTTTTGCTCGGTGACAGAGTTGCTATTATGAAAGATGGTGAAGTTATTCAAACAGCTACGCCGCAGGAGATGAGCGAAAACCCGTATACTGATTATGTAAAACAGTTCATAGACAGCGCGGATAAAACTCATGTTCTTGATGTTGGAAGTGTTATGATTACACCTAACAGCATTGTAAGGTTAGGTGACACCCTAAACTTTGCTATACGAACTATGAAAAACAACGGTGTTTCAAGCGCCTATGTTGTTGATAAAAAGATGAAGCTTCAAGGAGTTTTAACTATTGATAATGCAGTAAAGGCAAATAAATCGGGACAAACAATTTCTGATGTATTAATTAAAGAAATAAACACAACATCTGCCGATACATTGCTTGCTGATATTATCGAAATTGCTTCTACAACTCCGTTTCCAATAGCAGTAGTGGACGAAAACTTTACATTAAAGGGTATCGTCTCAAAAGCACATGTCTTATCATCAATGTCTTCTTAAAAAAACTCTGACGCTCTTATTTTGAAATAAAGATAAATTTATTTTAGATAATCCTTGAAAACTCTACTTAAAACTGATAAAATATGTTAGAATG
>JAAZGX010000268.1 GCA_012511005.1 Clostridiales bacterium | reverse complement strand
TATTTATAGAGGATAGCACACCGTTAAGGCGTGTTTCTATGGAAGAGGCGTCAAGCTTTCTCCATATAAAGGAAATCACTTCAAAATCAATAGCTTACGGCATTTTTGTAGTTTCAGGCGTATTGTTTCCGGCAATAATCGCTGTTATTAAAACCTTAATAAAAAGAAAGTAATATTTTATTATACATTATAGCAGTAAAAGAAAATCAAAAATCCCAATGGATAACGCCTATATCAACAAAAACTTCTTAATATCCGCGACAGTCTCAGCAATAAAATCCGCCCCCGCGTTTTCGAGTTCATTTCTGTCGCCGTATCCGAATAAAACGCCAATTGATGCAATTCCTATTGATTTTGCACCGATAATGTCATGCTCCCTATCCCCTATCATTAGCGCTTTTGATAAATCAACAATATTGCAGCATTTTAGTGCGTATTCAATCACTTCACCTTTTTTTACTCTTGAACCGTCAAGATTACTGCCGGCAATAAAAGTAAAATATTTTGCAATATCAAAATACTCCAATCTTTTTTTTGCGAAAACTTCGGGTTTTGATGTTGCGACAATCAATAAAAGCCCCTTGTCTTTTAATTCTTTAAGTAAATCTTCGCATCCGTCATAGACCAAATTCTCAAATATGCCTTTATCTTTATAATATTCACGATAGTATTCTAAGGCTTTTTTTGCCTCCTCTTTTGAAAATCCGTAATATTTTTCAAAAGACTCCAATAACGGAGGACCTATAAATTTATATAATTCCTCTCGACCGCTAATCTCAATATTGTATTTTTTAAGAGCATATATTATAGAATTCGTTATACCTTCCACAGGGTCAGTCAATGTACCGTCAAGGTCAAATAACACATATTTATATTTCATAAATCAGTCCCCTAAAATAATTAAACTTTTATTGATTGTATCATATTATTAAATATTTTCAAGCAACCGAACAGTTTATCTCTTTTTCTTCGGCGCGTAATCTTTCATACCCTCTATGGCTCCGCCCGCTACTTTCCATATGTAAAGGCTTGCAACTGTGCAATAAGGGCTGTATCTTCGGCGGTATTTAAGAAAAAGCTGTCTGTCAATATTTCGGTGGTGATAGAGCATACGCATTCCTCTGTGAATTGCAAGGTCGCCAAAGCTTAATATATTCTGCCTCTGCATACAGAAAATCATAAGCATTTCTGCAGTCCACACACCTATGCCTTTTAAAGAGGTAAGCTCTGCTATAACATCTTCATCACTCTTTTCCCAAAGCGCCTCAATGTTGAATTCGCCGTTTTGCACCTTTTTAGCAAGGTCTTTAATATAATTCACCTTACGGAAAGTCAGCCCGCATTTTTGCAGTTTTTCACTATCAATTTCACAAATTGTATCCGCAGTAACTTCGCCTAATAAATCACACACTCTGCTCCACACTGTTAAATGAGCAGTTGTTGAAATCTGCTGCCCTATTATACTGTTTACAAGCGAAGAAAATAAATCACTTTGCACAGGTCGTTCTATGTACCCTATTTTATCTATAGCCTCTCCAAGTAGCTTGTCTTTAGACTTTAGGTAGCTTATTTCCTTTTCACCATATTTAAAATATATTTCTTTCATTTAACCTCTAATCTTTCAACTTTTTTATTATTAAAGTTTTTCGCCTTCCACGATATAAATAACGCCTAATACTATTTTATCATAAATCAAACCCACCATCAACCAAGTTTATCAATTGAAGGCGGATTTTTTTGCTCTATAAGTAAATATCAATAAACTCCGACGAATTTAAGTGATTTCATAAAGGTTTCATGGCGTTTCAAATCTTTTATAAAAAAGTTTTTGTAAAAAAATAATATATTAAAATGTTCTTATTGACAGCCAAAGACTATTGCGGTAGTATGTAAACGAACTATTGAAATAG
>JAAZGX010000267.1 GCA_012511005.1 Clostridiales bacterium | reverse complement strand
TTATGTAACATTACTTCTTGTAACACACCAAGTCGGAGTTGCAAAGCAGTTTTGCAAAAGAGGAATGGTAATAGAAAGAGGTAAAAAGTGTTTTGACGGTGATATGGAAGGCGCTGTTGTTGAGTATAATAATATTTTAACTAAAACGAAATAATTGTTGAAAGGGCGTTAAAATGTTGATGCTAAAAAAGATGTTTACAAGATTGAAAAGTGACAGCACGGGAATAAAAAAGCTTAATAAAAGAACTTTAGCAGGTCTAAGGTACACAAAATATTACAAACGCTTGCCTTTAAACGACAAATCTATTCTCCTTGAATCACAACAAGGAAGAACATTTAACGGCAATATGTACTATTTGCTGCGCGAACTAATCACTAATCCGGATTATGCGGATTACAATATTTATTATAGCGTAAACGAGCAAAGCGCAGAAAATACAATAAAACACTTTAAAGATAAGGGATATAAAAATGTTACTGTTGTAACGATTATGACAAAGCATTACTACAAACTTCTTGCATCATGTAAATATTTATTTACGGATACAGCATTTTTTCCGTTTTTTATAAAAAAGGAAGGACAAATATATCTTAATACTTGGCACGGTACACCATTAAAATATCTCGGGAAAAAAAGCAAGTCGGATTCACACTCTATTGGCAATGTAATGAGAAATTTTTGCTTCGCCGATTATCTTTTATTTCCTAATAGATTTACTATGGAGCATATAGTTGAGGATTATATGCTGCAGAATTTATCTAAGGCAAAGATACTTTTTACGGGATACCCAAGAAATACCGCATTTTTTAATACCCGCACGCGTAACACTATACGCAAGTATTATGAAATGGGAGATAAACAGATAATTGCATATCTTCCGACTTGGCGCAATAACGGTTCGCGTTTTAACAATCGAATTCAATATGTATATACTGCATATCATTTAATGGAACTTGATAACCTGCTCACAGATAAGCAGGTTATGTATGTAAATCTTCACCCAATCGCAAGAGATATGATGGATTATAAAATGTTTAGGCATATTAAAAAAATGCCGGATGATTTTGAAACATATGAGTTCCTAACGGCGGCAGATTGTTTAATTACAGATTATTCAAGCGTTATGTTCGACTATGCTTTAAGTGGCCGTAAAATAATTCTATTTACATATGACAAAGAACAGTATACTGCAGACCGCGGTATGTATTTAGATATAAATGAATTCCCATTCCCCGTAGTAGACAGTGTTTTTGAACTTGTAAATGAAATCAATCGTCCAAAAGAATATGATGACGAAAGATTTCTTAAAGAATTTTGTGGTTATGATGCCTTAGATGTGTGCAAAAGAGTCTGTGATACCGTTATATTGGGAAAAGACGATTTGATTGAAATAGAAGAAATACAGAATAACGGTAAGGAAAATGTTATTATATATAGCGGTAACCTTGGTAAGAATGGTATTACTGCTTCGCTTTTTAATCTTGGAGCAAGTCTTGATATGAGCGAGCGGAACTATTATGTAGCTTATACAACAATGCATATAAAAAACAATCTTGATAACTATAAAAATGTCGCAGAATTGTTTAATTATTTCCCCTTAACAGGTAAGATTAACCTTGGCCCTATCAAAAAACTACTCTACCTTTTATTTTTACGCAGAGGACTTAGTGCCGGCATAATCACAAAAATTCTTGATGAGGAATTACGCATGGAAATAAAAAGATTGTTCGGGGGGGCAATGTTTTCACATGCCATTCAATTTAACGGATATGAAGTGCGGAGGATTTTGTTGTTTTCAAAATTCGATTGTGATACTACAATATTTGTTCATAGCGATATGCGTGAAGAAATAAAAACAAGAAATAACCAAAGAAAAAATGTTTTAGAATACGCATACGGAACATATGATAATGTTGCGGTAGTTTCAAACGGGATTTCCCATTCAGTATTAAGTTTTAACAGTAAGGCAAATGTAAAGGTTATTGAAAATTTAATTGATTATAAAAAAATTGAAAAGAAAGCTCTGTTACCCGTAACTTTCGATGACAATACAGTTTCAACCGTTTCTTTAAAAAAACTAAATGATATATTAAGCAACAAATCAAAAGTGTTTGTAACAGTTGGGCGTTTCTCTCGTGAAAAAGGTCATAAACGATTGATTGATGCTTTTGAGAGAGTGCATGAAAAGAATAATGACACATACTTGATACTAATTGGTGGCCATGGGATACTTTATGAGGATATTAAAGAGTATATAATAAAGAAAGGCTATGAAGAATGTGTGTTTCTTATTCGCTCTATGAGCAACCCGTTTGCCGTTATAAGACGCTGTGATTATCTTGTATTATCATCGTTTTATGAAGGCTTTGGTCTTGTGCTTGCAGAAGGTGATATATGTGGACTTCCCGTTATATCAACCGATATTGATGGACCTCGCGGATTTTTGAAAGAGCATGGAGGTTATATTGTCGAGAATTCGACTGAGGGAATTTATCAGGGAATGCTTGATTTGTTGGACGGTAAAGTTCCCGTAATGAATGTTGACTATGAAAAGTATAACGCCAAAGCATTGAGTGATTTTTATGAGTTGTTTCAATAATATTAAAATGAAAAAACACACATAATGTTTGTTGTATGTAAGCTGAACCAATATTTAAAAAGTAAAACGGAGACGCGTAACTGTCTCCGTTCACTATTTTATTATTTAACTATTTCGAAAAATTATATTCTTCAGGGTCTCCTATAAAAGATGATGAATATATGAAAAGCACAGCGTCAGGATTTATCTTTTCAATATAATTGTAAAGGGAATCAGTTTTACTTTTTGTTAAACTATCTCTAAAGTCGAAAATATACAGTTTCTTTGCTGAAAGTGAAAGAAAAGGTGTCACGGCGCATGCGAATGAATCTCTTACAACTAACAAAGTTTTATTGTTAGGAGCTTTACTGTTAGTAATTATTTGATATGAAAAGTCCCCGCCCGTATATGCGGCATATGGGTTTAGATTATACAAATCTTTTTCTTCTATACGCGCCTTGCTTAAAAGAGTTTTATCAAAAGCGCCGGAGGCTCCTCTCTTTTTTAATGGTTGCTCTGTTATAAAATGCGTTTCAAATTTTGGTGTAATTATATTAATATCATCAATTCCGGCAACATACTTTCCAACCTTTTTACCTTGTGAGCCAAGAAACCATCTTTTATATTCTTTAATATTATAGTTTTTTAAGTCTGTTATATAATCATCAAATTCAAAGCCATAGTTTTCTTTTAGGTGATTTGCCATTTTCGTGAAAGCCCAAAAACCTGTTTCCGCTTTCCAATGGTGGTCTGTAACATAAAAACAGGAATAGTGTTCAAATCCTTCATTGTGAATCTCTTCCCTAAAATCAATATAGTCAACATTATTATCATGAAGTATCTTAATAAATTTATTTGCGGCAGTATTAATGGTATCTTTTAATTCGTTCGGCAGTTGGTAATCATAGTTACTGTTTTTATAAGGGGCAAGACAGTAAAGCAATGGTATGTTTTGCTCTTTTAAATAATCGTCAAGCTGTATAACAGCGTTTGCATTTTTCTCTATTGTTATATCATTAACATCATCATATTGGTATGTTAGGTATTTGTTATTCAGTCTTACAACTGTATGGCTTCCCACCTCAAACACCTTTTGTCCCATAAGCATTTGGAATACCGTGTTTAGCTCTATATAATCTGTTTTATATCCAACCTCATCATCTATATGTTTGTTAATTGATGATACCGCAGATTTCAGTTTTTTTGATACTGTAGGATTTTCGAGATTGTTGTCCGAATAACCGTGAATAATTTGCTCTTTAATAGGTTTTAGAAAATCTTCATATGAGAAGTATCCTGTTATTCCAAGCAGTACAACAATGCCTGAAAGCAAGGTTACTATAATTTCTTTACTAATTTTCTTCATAAAAAATAATCTCCTAAAAGTTAAAGTATATAAATGGGTTGTATGAGCCTTTGATAATATAGGAAAGAGAGAGAATAAATATAATTAAAATCAAGGGTGCATACATTATATTAAAAAATACTTTTTGCGACTTAAATTTTTCTTTTATCCATGGAACAATAGGAGCAGAGGCCAGAGCGCAAGCCAAAATCAGTATTAAATTTGGCTTCAAAAGATACCATACCTCAGCGGTGTATACACTGTTGCCGGAAATGCCTAACATAACTTTCATATATTCAAACGCATTTGCAATTGAAGTCGCTCTGAATAAAACCCAACCCATTAAAACAAAGAACATAGTATAAAGGTATTTTAGAAAGGTAAGATTAGTAAACCTTTTTTCAAAACCTGTGAGTTTTTCTATTGCTATAAGAACAAAGTACATTAATCCCCAAACAATAAATGTCCAATTTGCACCGTGCCAAACACCCGTCAGAAACCATACTACAAAGAGGTTGAAAATGAGGCGGCTTTTTGTTTTTGTCCTGCTTCCGCCAAGCGGGAAATATACATAATCACGAAACCATGTACCAAGAGAAATGTGCCATCTTCGCCAAAACTCTGATATTGACTTTGATATATAAGGGTAGTTAAAGTTCTCAAGAAAACTAAATCCAAACATATGCCCAAGACCAATAGCCATATCGGAATAACCTGAAAAGTCAAAAAATATTTGAAAAGCGTAAGCGAAAGCACCGAGCCAAGACATCGCGACAGTAAGCTCATTTGAGGGCATATCAAAAGCCGTATCAGCAATTAATGCCATTGTGTTTGCAAGAAGAACCTTTTTAGAAAACCCTACAACAAAACGGCAAAATCCTTTTGAAAAATCATCAAGAGTTTCTTTTCTATCATTAATTTGCTGCGCTATCGTTTCATAACGCACAATGGGACCCGCTATAAGTTGCGGAAAGAAAGCAACATATAAACCCACATTAATTGGGTTTCTTTGAGCTTCACCGTGCCCTTTGTGAACATCAAAAACATAAGACATTGCTTGGAAAGTAAAAAAGGAAATCCCGATAGGCAAAATGATATTGGGTACAAAGAACGAGGAGCCAAAAGCACTATTTATACTTTGTACAGTAAACATTAAATATTTAAATATAAACATAACTGATAAGTTTAATACTACTGTTACCGCTATAATTAAACGGCACTTTTTATTATCAGATTTATATTTATTAACAAGATAGCCAAGAAGCCAATTTATCATTATGGAGGAAATCATAACGATAACAAAAACGGCTTCACCCCAAGCGTAGAAAAATAAGCTGCTTATCAATAAAAATATATTTTGTAGTTTTCGGGACTTTTTAAAAACTATGTAATAACCGAAAAGCACTATCGGAAGAAACAGGTAAATAAAAACAACACTTGAAAAAAGCAAAAAATAGCCCTCAATTCTGATTTTATGTAGTTAGTTTATTTCGACTTTGTATTAAGATGACGGAGTTACTTCTGTATCAGTCGAACTTGAAGTATTTT
>JAAZGX010000266.1 GCA_012511005.1 Clostridiales bacterium | reverse complement strand
TGTTATAATAACCTTGCAGCGGCGGCGTGGTATCCGCCGAAAATGCTTCGCATTTTGGAAAATCAAAGATTTTCCTGCAAGAACATTGTATCATCAAAACTCTGTGCTGCGGCACAGACAGCGGCTTTGCCGCTTATAAAGGCTTGCGCCTTTGGTTTTACGGTATAATAAAATTACTTGGAAATTACCGCAAAATAGTGACGGGTGAAAATAATAGGAAACGGTGGAGTGTATTTGTACGATTTAAAGGGACAACTGCTTGCCGATTTCGGCGCATTTCTTGGAATATGTGAGCATATAAAGTTAAAGATTTATTCAAAGCATGCTAATAGAAAGCAGGAGAAGCTGCTGCTTGGCCTTATGCGTGACAATAAGAACACAGAATATGGAAAGCGGCATCATTTTGACCGTGTACACTCGGTGGAGGATTATCAAAAGATTGTTCCGCTTTCACGCTATGAGGATTACGACGAATATGTATGGAGGATGGCAAACGGCGAGAAAAACCTGATTACGAGCCGTTATGTTAGGAGGTTTACCGAATCCTCGGGCAGCACGGGTCGCTCCAAGCTTGTGCCGCTGTCGGGCAGGGCTGAATGGACCTGCCAGTGCTTTGCCGTCAGCGCTCCGGTAGGTTGTGCCGTCAAGTGGTTCAGAAAAAAAGGGCGCCGCCTGCCACCGCAGAAGGGGCTGATGACTGCCGAAATAGGTAGCCGCAAGCTGCCGGGAGGCAAGACGGTAAGCTGTCTGTCGTCGATACCTATGCTCAATATGAAATTGATTATGCGGGTAATAACAACATCACCAAAGGAGCTTCTCTTTCCTAACGATGAGTGGGATATGAATATGCATTACATAAAGCTGCGTTTTGCTTTGCCTGACAGGAAAGTAAGCTATTTAAGCACTATATTTATTACGACGCTTGAATCAATGTTCTTTTATCTTGAGGAAAACTGGCGTATGCTCTGTGATGATATAGAGAATGGCACAATAGACAAAAGCGTGCTTATCCCTGACGGACTGCGAAGAAAATTTGAGAAAAAGCTCAAACCAAATCCCTTAAGAGCGGCAGAGCTTAGGGCGGAGTTTGAAAAAGGTTTTGATATTTCGCCCATTATTCCGCGCATATGGCCCAAGGTGGAGTGGATGTACGGCATGGGTACGGGCGCGCTGTCGCTTTACGCAAAAAAACTGAGACGCTACATAGGTGAGGATATGCCTATCCATTATCTCGGCTATGCCGCGACGGAGGCGCTCATGGCGGTGCCTATTGAGCTGAATTCTTTCGAGTATGTCATACTCCCGCAAAACGGTTTCTTTGAATTTAGACCGCTTGATGCTCCTAAAGACAGCCGCCTTCTTTTAATGAACGAGTTAGAGACGGGTAAGGAATACGAGCTGATTTTAACAAATGTGAGCGGTTTTTATCGCTATCAGATAGAGGATGTTGTTAAGGTAACGGGCTATTATTACGAGTCTCCCAAGGTGACATTTTGCTACCGACTTAACCAAATAGCCAATATCAGCGGCGAAAAGATAAGCCAGATGGCGTTTGATGAAATGGTCAGTGACCTTTCAGAATATATGGGTGACCTTTATATAGGTTATAGCATTTATCCCGACCGAAGCACTTCGCCCGGGCACTATGTGCTGCTTATTGAAGCTGCTTCGCCGATTAGCGGCGAAAAGCGCGCAAAATACCCACAGGCGTTTGAAAAAATGCTTTGCAAGGGCAATATTTCAGCAGCGCCGCTCATAAAAAGCGGAGCGCTTGGACACTGCGAGGTCAAATTCCTGCGTACCGGAACTTATGACGATTATCGCGAGATTTTAAGGGCGCGGGGCGCAAATCTCAATCAGGTGAAGCCCATAAAGGTGATTGATAATGATGAGAAAAGAGACTTCTTCTTTTCCCATGTAGAGGAGTATGACGATGGCGTTAAAGAGCGGCGTTATAACGGGGAAAAAGCTTCCTTGTGAGATGTATGACAAGATAAATTATATGTGCCGCAGATTTATGGACAGGATGGGGCGCGTTGAGTTAGACTATAATTTTATTGTCGATGCTGAAGCTTTTAAGACGGTGACCTCTGCCTTTCTTGAAAAGGCGCCCGTATTTCGTTCGGCGGTTGTATGGCATCCGATTTCGCCGTATTGGCGCGTTTCGGACTATAATATTGACGATATTGTGACGACAGAAACACCCGAAAATCTGACTAAAGCAAAGCAAAAGTTTTTCTTGCGGGAAATTCCGCTTGACAGTAATATTCAGATTAATATAGCGCTGTTTTACAGCGAGGGAAGAACGAGCATTTGCTTTATATGGAATCATATGTGTATGGACGGCGGAGGGTATAAATCGTTTTGGAGCGATTTTTGCAGAAATTATACGGATTATGTGACAAAGGGCATAAATCCTGCGAATTTTTCGGACGGTTCGCGCTCATATACCGCCGTTTACTCGGATTTTAACAAAAAGGACAAAGCAAAGGCGAAAAGGCTTTTTACCGTTCACTCCGTTAAAGATAAACATAAATTCCCTTTCACTCCGGAATGCGGCAATTCGGATGTTGTAATCGTCACGAGGGAAATAGGAAAAGAAATATTCGGCGCGGCTAAAGAGACTTCTAAAAAAGCGGGAGCCACCGTCAACGATATGCTCGTAGCTTCTTATATGGACGCTTACGGCAAGATTACGGGAATGGGAGCGGATGAAAGTCTTAATGTTTCCTGTGCCGTCGATTTGCGCCGATATATCAAGGATTTAAGCAGGATAGGATATACAAACCATGTTTCTTTTATACACTGTGCAGTTGCGCGAAAGGGCGCGGCAATACATGAAACGCTGCGTTATGTCAGCGAAGTAAACGAGAAAACAAAAAAAGACCCTTTTATGGGACTTCACGGTCTGCCGCTTTTGAATTTCGGGTATAAATCTATGATATATTTGCAGGCGGAGCCTGTTATAAAGATGTTTTATAATAACCCTTTTCTTGCCGTAAGTAATGTCGGCGCGCTTGATGCCAAGGCTCTTTCGATTTGCGGCAACGAGCCGTGCGGCGTTTTTGTTGCGGGTGCAGCCAAAAACAAGCCCTATGCTATGCTTACGGCTTTGACATTAAATGACTGCCTATTTCTTTCAATGTCCGTGCGCGGCAACGATGAGGACAGAAAAATTCTTGAACGGTTTTTTGATGAGATAGAAAAAAGCATTACAGAGCTGTCACGGCAACAAATGCCCGCCCCGCGCACAAAAGCCGAAGAATGGAAAAAAGACAACGCGAAATGGTGAAACTAATAAACACAAATGGATTTGTTAATTGAAAAAGCGGCGAAATTTTTGACGAATTTCACCGCAGATTTGGCAGGGGCAGAAGGACTTGAACCCTCGACACCTGGTTTTGGAGACCAGTGCTCTACCAACTGAGCTATACCCCTTTAGATATTAGATTTTAGACAGTAGATATTAGATGTTAGATTTTAGGGATTAAATGTTGTGTCTAACATCTAACATCTAATATCTAACATCTAATTGGTGGACCATCAGGGACTCGAACCCCGGACCAACCGGTTATGAGCCGGTTGCTCTAACCAACTGAGCTAATGGTCCTCGTGCCCGTTTTAAGGGACGAATTTGATTATATAGTGAATGAAT
>JAAZGX010000265.1 GCA_012511005.1 Clostridiales bacterium | reverse complement strand
TTTTAAAGTCAAATCGTTTAATTATAAATGGTGCCAAGAATTCGGCAGGTATATTGTATAGTGTACTTACAGTTCTTAGGAAAACAAACAAGCCGCCGTCACTCATTCTAAGCATATAAAACCATATACAGTCCCGAGCAAGCCTTGCCCCCTCTCCGAAATAGTCGAAAACTCCGGAAACCATTGTAATCCATCTATATTTATTTCGTAAAACTCCTGTAACACCCTCCCAAAATGTGAATGTTACCTTTTTTTCAACGGGTGGCTGCGGGAGTCGTTCTTTTATTTTGGGAATAGTAGCTAACACGGTGCCGAGCGTTATTAATCCGATAGGCAGATTAAGCCAGCGCATTGTCCTTATGTTTTCAGGTCCGCCGAACATCGTAGCAAGAATAGGAACGGTCCAATCCCCTATTATGTTTTTCATCAATCCGCCGATTTTTATCGGATAGCATTGAAGTAAAACGCGCTCGTCATTATTGTTTGTGGCAAAAGGATACATAGATTTAGCAAATCCGCCCGTAGGCCGCATACTGTTAAGAGAAAAACAAAGATACAGCCGCCAAAGCATATCTCCGTAATTGTAACGGCTGAAGTCCCAATATAAAAGTATAAATGTTGTTATAACACGCATAGGAGCGTTTACATAAGGCCAAAATTTGTAACGCCCGTACTTAGGTATGAGATACTTTCGCAGATATAAATCCCGTACCGAGTTAAAACCGTTAAGAAAAATCTGAACACCGAAGATTTTGCCAAATCCTTTTACAAATTCCTCGCCAAAAGATACGGGACAAAAAAGCATAAGAGCAATACCGGCTATAACTGCCGTTGCATATACGCCAACGAGCCGCCTCTCTCTTTTTTTCTCTAAATGCCCAAGATTGTCTGTTATGCTCCACCCAAGAATGCTCCAAAAATATCCGAGCGGGGCGCCGATAAGCCCGATAACCGTAAAATCTAAAGCATCAACCTGATAATACCTCATTATAAGATAACAGCTTGCAGAGAATGAAAGGAAGTTGAAAACAGATGAGTGTGTGCTGTCACACGCTGTGCTAAGCGTCGCCGAAGCCCACTCCTTATACGGCATTTCAAATCCCGGCCGCGGCACATGCCAGTAGGATTTAAGCTCGTTTTTCGCAGTAGAAACAAAACCCTTGCCCTTGCTAACCGCTTGTGTAAAAGTTAGCTTTGGTTTTTCGGTCGTACCTGTACCCGCCATCGTAACACCCCTTCTACAACTATAAAATTAGATTAGCATAGGTGCTTTAATAAGTCAACTATAACAATTTTATTTTATATTATTTTTAATTTTTATGCTATACGCTGTATTTCAATTCATAACCAAATGTTTTTATGCATATACTTTATTTTAGGGGAGATGGTTTTATGCGAACACTAAGACTTGGAATGACGGGAACAGATGTTATGGAAATTCAGGCTATGCTTTTAAAAACCGGTTATAATCCCGGAGCTGTTGATGGAATATTCGGACAAGAGACACAGGATGCTGTTATACGGTTTCAAAAGGCTAACGGGCTTAATCCTGACGGAATAATAGGTCCCGCTACATATGCCGCTATGATGCCTTATCTTTTAGGTTATACAGTATATACAATTAAAGACGGCGACACATTCTATAATATTGCAAGAAGATATCAGACTAATTTGACGCTGCTTATTATGGCTAACCCCGATGTAAACCCAAATAATCTTCAGATAGGGCAGCAGATAAATGTACCGTTTCGCTTTAATGTTGTGGATACGAATATAGACTATACATACGAGGTTTTACAGCGGGATATTGAGGGGCTAAAGGTCAGGTACCCGTTTTTAGAGACGGGCAGCGCGGGAAAGAGCGTAGTCGGCAGGGATTTAACATATATAAGACTTGGCAAAGGACCAAATCAAGTATTTTATAACGGCTCGCACCATTCTCTTGAATGGATTACCTCGCCGCTGCTTATGAAGTTTGTTGAGGAATTCTCACGAGCCTATTCTACGGGGGAAACGCTAAGCTATGGCTATAATCCGCAGAACATATGGAACAGCAGCAGTATTTATATTATACCGATGGTAAACCCTGACGGGATAGAGCTTGTGCTAAACGGTCTTAGCCCTGATAATCCGAATTATTCAGATTTAATTCTATGGAACAACGGCAGCACGGATTTTTCGACCGTATGGCAGGCAAACAACCATGGGGTAGACTTAAATCATAATTATAATGCTGCTTGGCAGCTATCAAAGGATGCCGAAGAACAGTACGGCATTACGGGTCCCGGACCTACGAGGTACGGAGGTACCGCGCCGGAGTCAGAACCAGAGTCAAAAGCTGTGGCAGACTTTACACGGGCGCATAATTTTAGGCTCGTATTAGCCTACCACAGTCAAGGGGAGCTGATTTTCTGGGATTTTATGAATTTGGTGCCGCCTGAGGGCAGAGCTATAGGCGAACAGTTTCAGAGAGCCAGCGGCTACACACTTGCCGAAACAGAGGGTATAGCCTCATATGCAGGTTATAAGGACTGGTTTATACAGGACTATAGAAGACCGGGCTATACAATGGAGGTTGGCAAAGGCAAGAACCCCCTCCCCATATCACAGTTTGACCAAATTTACAGCGATAACTTAGAAGTGCTGCTTCTTGGCTCAATCATATAGCATATTGCTAAAAGCACTAAAAAAGACGGTAAAAAAGTTTGTGAATTAGATTTTAGGCATAAAAATAACCGGCTGATTATGCCGGTTATTTGTTTTATCGGACGAAACCCGTTCGGATTTCCTCATTTATTTCAGATATCTCTTTCTCGCCGTCAATATA
>JAAZGX010000038.1 GCA_012511005.1 Clostridiales bacterium | reverse complement strand
TCGTTACAAAGTGCGATAAAATCATAACAACAATAAGATATATTAAAGCAACGGCATAAAGCGGCATTGAATCATATGTGACTCCGCGTATAGTATCGCCGCCCCTTGTAAGGTCGTTAAGCGCTATATAACCCGCGACGGATGTTTCCTTTAATAAAACTATCAGCTCATTAGCAAGTGCGGGGAGAATGTTTTTGAAAGCCTGCGGTATAATGATTGTAATCATTGTACTCATATAGCTAAGACCGAGACTTCTGCCCGCTTCAAACTGTCCTCTGTCAACAGATGAAAGACCGGAGCGGACAATCTCCGCCACATATGCACCGGAGTTAATTCCGAAGCCTATAATGGCGACCAAGATTTTATTTATACTAACAGCGGCAAAAATACCGTAATATATAATCATTAGCTGTATGAGAACAGGCGTTCCCCTAATTATGGTAAGATAACCCTTTGTTATAATGTTTAGCGTTTTTAATATAAAGGCGCCTATACCGCGCTTGTCTTTTATTGAAAGCTCTTCATAAGAATAGCGAATAGACGCTAAAACAAACCCTAAAAAAGTACCTGCCAATACGGCAAAAACAGTTATTATAATTGTATTTTTAAGCCCTGTAACGAGATAGCGGTATCTTTTATCTGAAATAAAGTTCGTTCTGAACCTGTCCTTAAAATCCTCAACTTTTTGATTGAAAGGCGAGAGGTTTTCTTCAAATTCTTTCGTTGCGGTTTCTGTAACTTCTGCTGTACTTAAATTCGTATCATTATCTAACGCGGTAACAGCAGCTATGCCTACAACGGGAAAAAGCGCTAATACAATTAGCGTTATACATATTGTTTTTACTATTAATGATTTCAAAAAACCAGTCCTTTAAGGAAAACGGAGCAGCCCTTGAGCGGACTGCTCCGAAATTTAACTTGCTTTTATTCTTTTACGATGATTACTTGAGTTGATGTTGTGTATGGAGTTGAAAAATCAACTGTCTTTAAGCGGACTTCCGTTATAGTCATTCCCGCTACACCAATATCGGCTTTACCTGATGTTATAGAATCAATAATGCCGTCAAACTGCATATCTTCAATTTTAAGCTCCATGCCAAGCTTATCCGCAATAGCTTGCGCTAAGTCAGCGTCAATTCCCACGATTTTTTGGTCCTCAATATACTCATATGGCGGGAATTGTGCGTTTGTAGCCATTTTCAATGTGCCGTTAGGACGCTCAAGATTTTTTGGTGATTTATAAGGAGTTTTTCCCTTTGTATCGTCTCCAATATAGTTTTTGATTATCTTGTCAATCGTACCGTCCGTTTTAAGCTCTGCAAGAGCTTCATCTATCTTTGCTTTAAGGGGAGAGCCTTTTTTCATAGAAATTGCATATTCTTCAATCGCAAACTCTTCTTCAAGAATTTTAAGGCCCTTATTTGCCGCAACGAATGCTTTTGCCGGCTCATAATCAATAATTACACAGTCAATCTTGTTTTGCGTTAGAGCAAGAACGGCGTCTGCTCCTTTGTTGTATCTTTCAATAACTGAAACTGTTTTGTTGCCCGCCTCTTTAGCTTTATCTGCATCTTCATAATCGGAAGCAAAAATATCACCCGTAGTGCCAAGCTGAACGCCTATTTTCTTGCCCCAAAGGTCATCAGCCGTTGTTATAGCGCCTGCCGGAGCTGTCGTGCTGGTATTGGTGCCTGTGTTTGTGCCTGTAGTAGAGTTGCCTCCTGTTTTATCACCGCAACCGGCAAATACGCCGATTAATGAAAGCACAAGAGCAATCGCGATAATTTTTACAAATTTTTTCATATTGCAGAACCTCCAATTAAATTATGTTACAATATTAAATGCAACAGTACGATAAATTATACACCGCTTAAAAGAAAAAATCAACATTTTTTGAAACATTATACATAAATTGTTGAATATTTCTACTGTAAGACGCGTAAAAATATGTTTTGTGTTGCTTTCGCATGCTAACCTGCCGCTTTTGTAATATCTATAACACAGGCAGCCTCTTCAGTTCTATCGGAATTATCTACCGTTAATACAAACGCCCTGTCTCTCTTAATTTTTTTATAAGCTCTTAACCGTTTACTTCTATGCCTGTAAAACTTTATAGCGCGAATGAGTTTAGCTTCAAAAGCGTTAACTTTATCGGCGTGATAAATAGCATATGCAATTAAAAGTATTCCTAATATTTCAAAAAAGGTTCTTATTATGTTTAAGGTGGTCATATGAACCCTCCTATCTCCCTCGAACATTTGTTTATTATCTTTAGTATACCAGCTTTTTTATATTTGTCAATACAAATGTTCGATTTATTTAAAAAATATTTTTTATCTTTTTAATTTATTGTAATATACACTATATATAGATGTTTGTCAATACCTTTATACATTTTGTAGTATTTTTTAGTTTTTTTTGAAATGGCTATTTATATTTTAGTCATAATGTTGTATACTTATGCTTGGAGGAATAATGTATGTTTGTTGATTTTGTAAAAATAACAGTAAAAGCGGGAAACGGCGGAAATGGCGCCGTATCTTTCCGCCGCGAAAAATATGTTGCGGCGGGCGGTCCTGACGGCGGCGACGGCGGGCGCGGAGGCAGCATCATTTTTAAGATTGACGATAATGTTTCTACGCTGTCTGATTTCAGATATAAACGCAAATACAAAGCGGGAAATGGCAATAACGGCAGCGGTTCACACAAAAGCGGAAAAAGCAGTGAGGACCTTATAATAACTGTTCCGCGCGGTACCATTATTAAAGAGGCGGAAACGGGCACAGTTTTGGCTGATATGGCTGAAACTGAAATGTTCGTTGCCGCAAAGGGCGGTACGGGCGGTTGGGGTAACTCCCATTTTGCGACTGCGACACGGCAAGTGCCGCGCTTTGCTAAGGATGGTATGCCCGGTGAGGAATGGACGCTTTTACTTGAGCTTAAACTGCTTGCCGATGTGGGGCTTATCGGTTTTCCAAATGTGGGAAAATCCACTTTAATATCAGTAGTGAGTGAGGCTAAGCCTATTATAGCCGATTATCACTTTACGACGCTAATTCCCGTACCGGGCGTTGTAAGAATGGGACCTGAGAGCAGTTTTGTAATAGCCGATATCCCCGGTATTATAGAGGGTGCGTCCGAGGGGTTGGGACTTGGTCACGAATTTTTGCGCCATATAGAGCGCTGCCGCCTGCTCGTTCACATTGTTGATGTGGCAGGAAGCGAGGGCAGAGACCCTATTGAGGACTTTAACACTATAAATACAGAGTTAAAGAGCTTTAATGAGGAGCTTGCCGCTTATCCGCAAATCGTTGCCGCAAATAAAGTTGACCTTGCCGCTCCCGAACAGCTTTCAAGGTTTCGCGAATATGTAACAGATAAAGGCTATGAGTATTATGAGATGATAGCGCCCATATCGGAGGGTACAAAAGAGCTTATGCAAGCAGTGTCAAGAAAACTTTCTAAGCTCCCCCCTGTTAAGATATATAAAGCATCGGTAGTGCCTATGGAGTCCTTGGCATCAAAAATAGACAGCGGTTTTGACATTAAGATTGAGGACGGCATCTATATTATTGAAGCTGCATGGCTTGCAAAAATTCTATCAAAAACTAATCCGGAGGATTATGAATCGCTTCAATATTTTCAAACGGTACTTCACACAAGCGGAATAATAAAGGCTCTTATTAAAAAAGGCATAAAAGAGGGCGATACTGTAAGTATATATGACTTGGAGTTTGACTATGTTCCTTAATCTAATAAAAAAGAGAAAATATGTTTCCCCCGAAAAGCAAAAGGATACAAAAGACAATATAGGATACAATATTGACGGAATATGCGGCGGCAAAGTTAATGTTATTGAATATGCCACGCCTTCCCTTGCATTTTTAGGCGACGCCGTATATAGTCTTATGGCGCGGGAGTTTTTAATAAAGAAAACAAAATGTCCCGCAAATATGCTTCACAAGCTTTCGCTTAATTTTGTCAGTGCATCGGCGCAAGCAAATGCGGCTTTAGCTTTAATGCCGTTTCTTTCAAAAGACGAGGCAGTTATTTATAAACGGGGGCGCAATACGGCGATTGCACATAAACCGAAAAATCAGACTGACGCCGATTACCACAGTGCTACGGGGCTTGAAGTTTTGTTCGGTCATTTATATTTAACATATCAAAATGAAAGGCTAAAAGAGCTTTTTAATATTATTGCGGGTGAATTATGTGAGTGATTTCGGAAAAGAAAATATGAAATCGACTAAAAAATCAAAACAGCGGCAGCTTAGAACAGACAGGCTTTATCTTCTGACGGACTTTTTGTTTTGGTGCGTCGGTTCAGCTTTATATGCCGTTTCTATTGATTGTTTTTCATCTCCGAATAAAATCGCTCCCGGAGGCGTTACAGGACTTGCAACGCTGATAAACTACAAGTTTTCATTACCGATAGGCAGTATGATACTCATTCTTAATATACCGTTATTTATAGCCGCTTATAAAAAATTCGGGCTGAAATTTATTGCCCGAACAATAGTCGGAACGGTGCTTGTGTCCGTATTTATAGATGCGGGAGAGCTTTTTTTACCCGTTTATACGGGCGACAGGCTTTTAGCGGCAATATTCGGAGGCGCCGTTTCCGGAATAGGTCTTGGCATCATACTTTCTAAAGGCGCCACATCGGGCGGCACTGATATACTTGGCAGACTTCTTAAATTGCGCTTTCCTCATATATCGCTCGGCTCGTTTATCCTTGTAACGGATGTGGCTGTTATGATTCTTGCGGGCGTAATATACGGAAATATTGAAAGTATGCTTTATTCTGCAATCTTTTTCTTCTTATCCTCACGGTCTATTGATTATTTGGTTTACGGCGCGTCAAAAAGCTCAATGCTGCTCGTTGTTACAACACATGGAGATACCATACCAAAAAAAATTCTAACGGAAATAGGCAGAGGTGTTACAATGCTGCCCGTTACGGGAGCTTATACGGGAGAGGAGAAAAAACTGCTTCTGACCGTTGCAAGACCGTATGAAATAGCGAAAATTACACGAATTGTAAAGACTGTTGACCCTGATGCTTTCGTAATTAAAACTGAAGCCGGCGAAGTTCTTGGAAAAGGCTTTAAGACCGATGAAAAAACATTATAATACTACTCTTTGAAAGGAAAAACATATGGCACTCGTCAAAAAAGAAGACATTAGAAATTTCTCGATTATCGCACATATTGACCACGGCAAAAGCACGCTTGCCGATAGATTACTGGAGCTTACAAATTCTGTATCTAAAAGAGATATGACAGAACAGCTTTTAGATAAAATGGACCTTGAGCGCGAAAGAGGAATAACAATTAAAGCGCATGCCGTAACACTCGATTACAAGGCGAAAGACGGTAAAGAATATCGTTTAAATCTTATAGATACACCCGGTCATGTTGACTTTAACTATGAGGTGTCTCGCTCGCTTGCCGCGTGTGAGGGCGCGCTTTTAGTTGTTGACGCCTCACAAGGGATAGAGGCGCAGACGCTTGCGAATACATATCTTGCACTTGACCATAATCTTGAACTCGTACCCGTTATTAATAAGATTGATTTGCCTTCTGCCGAGCCTGACAGAATAGCTAAAGAGGTTGAGGATGTTATAGGACTGCCGTGTGATGATGCGCCGCGCGTCTCCGCAAAGACGGGAGAAAATGTGCCGCAGGTTCTTGAAAAAATAATTGAAGCTATTCCTGCCCCAATAAGCAATGACGACGCGCCGCTTCGCGCACTCGTTTTTGATTCTATTTATGACAGCTATAAAGGTGTTGTCGTTTATGTAAGGATAGTTGACGGCACATTAAAAACGGGTGACACAATGCTTATGATGTCTACGGGCGCCAAGTTTAGCGTTGTTGAAGTGGGATATATGCGCCCTACATCACTTGAAAGTACAGATAAGCTTTCTTCCGGTGAAGTCGGGTATATTACGGCATCCATAAAATCTGTGGGCGACGCCAGAGTGGGTGATACCGTTACAACAGTGAATAAGCCTGCTTCTGAAGCTTTGTCCGGATACAGAAAAGCAACTCCGATGGTGTTTTGCGGAATATATCCCGCTGACGGCGCAGACTATGAAAATCTGCGTGAAGCGCTTGAAAAACTTCAGCTCAATGATGCCGCGCTTTCATATGAGCAGGAAACATCCGGTGTGTTAGGCTTTGGTTTTCGCTGCGGATTTTTAGGGCTTTTGCACCTCGAAATTGTGCAGGAGCGGCTTGAAAGAGAGTATGACCTTGACCTTGTGACGACAGTTCCGAGTGTTATTTATCAAATTCATCTTAATGACGGCACCGTCTTAAAGGTTGACAACCCCACCCATTATCCCGACCCTGCTTTAATAGAATATTGTGAAGAGCCTATAGCCGCCGTCAATATATTTACTCCCACAGAATATGTGGGCGCTATAATGGAGTTATGCCAGGACAGGCGCGGCATTTTCAAGGATATGACTTATGTTTCACCTGAAAGGGTTGAAATAAAGTATGATGTTCCGCTTAATGAAATAATATATGATTTCTTTGATGCGTTAAAGTCTCGAACAAGGGGGTATGCTTCGCTTGATTATGAGATTGCAAATTCAAAACGCTCAAATATTGTAAAGCTTGATGTTCTTTTGAACGGAGAGGTTATAGATGCGCTTTCTCTTTTTGTACACTCTGAAAAAGCATATCCGCGCGCAAGGCGAATAGCCGAAAAGCTAAAGGAAAATATACCGCGCCATATGTTTGAGGTGCCAATTCAAGTGGCGATAGGCGGTAAAATAATAGCCCGTGAAACCGTAAGGGCTATGCAAAAAGATGTGCTTGCAAAGTGCTATGGCGGAGATATAACAAGAAAGAAAAAGCTTTTAGAAAAGCAAAAGGAAGGTAAAAAGCGTATGCGGAGCTTCGGCTCTGTCGAGGTACCCCAAGAAGCGTTTATGTCCATACTAAAACTTGACGATAATTAAAGGTTAGACTGCACGGTCTGTGCAGTCTGACTTTTTTTCTGCTTCTATCTTTGCGCCTTTTCTATATCTTTTTTAAGCTGTACGATTATCCTTTTTTCAAGACGGGATATGTAGCTTTGCGATATACCAAGTATATCGGCAACCTCTTTTTGCGTATGCTCTGTACCCGTTCCTATACCAAAACGCATATTCATAATGAGCCGTTCACGCTCGTTCAGCTTTCCTATACTCATTAAAAGAATTCGTTTCTCGTCCTCATCTTCAATATTTAAGTTAATCTCATCTCCGTTACTGCCAAGAATATCTGATAATAAAAGCTCATTTCCGTCCCAATCTACATTTAATGGCTCATCTATTGAAATCTCTCGTTTTTGTTGATTTGTTTTTCTAAGATGCATCAAAATTTCATTTTCTATGCAGCGCGAAGCATATGTTGCAAGCTTTATGTTTCTTTCCGGTGAAAAAGTATTTACTGATTTAATAAGCCCTATCGTGCCTATTGATATTAAGTCCTCTATACCAACACCGGAATTTTCAAATTTCTTTGCAATATATACAACAAGGCGCAAGTTATGTACTATGAGCTTTTCTCTTATCGTGCCATCGCCGTTTTTAAGGCGCTCCATAGCCTCTTTCTCCTGCTCTCTGTTAAGCGGCGGCGGCAGGCTGCCTTGTGAGTTTACATAAT
>JAAZGX010000264.1 GCA_012511005.1 Clostridiales bacterium | reverse complement strand
GTGGCTCCCCTCTAATAGAGCCACACATTAAAACAGCTATGGCTCTATGTTTTCAATATTTTTTTGTCGATATGATAACTACAAGGTTCAGGGTATGAATCCATCCATTACCACCTCTGTTTCCTTTTATAATGATTGATAAAATATTTGCTTTAACTATATTATTATATCCCATACAGTTCATTTTTGCAACATTTTTTGCGCACTATTTTTATTTTTTATAAGTAAGAGTAATATTTTTATCAATGGTTATGATTGCAAATAGTGCCTGTGGATTTTAATTCTTTGTTCAAGTATGCTTCTGCCGCAGCTTTCGCCGTACCTTTTACACCAACTATAACTTCTATGCCTTTTTCATTAAATATATCTACGGCGCCGCTGCCCATACCGCCTGATATAATAACATTAACACCCATTTCGTTTAGAAAATTCGGTAAAAATCCCGGTTTATGCCCCGGATTTTCTACGGATTTGCTTTTAGTTATTTTCCCGTTTTCTAATTCAAAAATATTGAAGTTTTCACAGTGTCCAAAATGTTCTGTTACCATTTCCTTTTCGCTTGCTACCGCAATTTTAATCATTTCTTCTTCTCCTTTTTCTTTTTTAATATATTCATCTAATATCTTAGCTGATTTTTCTATAATGTCTGCACATGGGCGTGTTTCATAATAGTTTTCTGTTCTTTTATCCGGTATAGGGCTGTCGCTTAAAGTATCAAGCCCTAAAAGCTCTCTGCAAATCAGCGAGCCGTTCTCTTTTTTAAACTCCTTCGCAAAGCTTTGTATTAGTTCATAATGCTTCGCTTTCGCTTCATCGTCATTAGGGTCAGAATAACCGTATAACACTCCTAAAATTATAGCGGCACCGCTAAAAGCGCCGCAAACTTCTCTTAGCCTGCCTATTCCGCCGCCAAACGATGAGGATAGCCTTAAAGCAATATCAGGCTCTAAATCGGCATACTCACAAAACGCTGATACTATTGCCTGTGCGCAGTTATAACCCTGCTCGAACAATCGTTTTGCCTCTTTTGATTTTTCGTTCATTTCAATCATCCCTGTTCTCTTTTTTAAGCTATAACTTTATTATACTACCCGTTTTTATATAGTCAATGCTGCCGCCCATATTTGCTTTTAGTCTTTTATACTGCTCTAAACCCGTACAATGGCATGTATAATACTTTGCATTTATTTTAATTAAATAGTCACTTATTTTATCAATTGTAACAGGGTTTTCATCTCCTCCAGAGCGGCTGCTAAGGTGAAATCCCCCTATAACATAGTCGGGCATATGCCCTTTTAGTTTCTTAAAATGCTCCAAAATATTAATTATACCGTTATGCGCACAACCCGTTATGAGTAAAGTTTTACCGTCCTCCTCCACAATAAGGTTTTGCTCGTGTAAAAAGGTGTCCTCAACTATTTCCCCGTTTTTCCGTGTATACAGCCCACTGTTTGATATTGGGTACGGCGCCACTTTCTCCACAGCCGAAAACACTTCAATACCATTATAAATAATCTGGTTATCGGATGTAAAAACAAGCCTTTTATTCTCTTTTAGCTCTTTTTCTAAACCTACAAACTCAAGCTTTTTATTGGCGCGTTTTGCATATTGCTCTTCAAAAGCTAATTGCCGCAAAAAGACTTTGGCATCTGTATTCTTGTCTAAAAATAATCTTAAACCGCCGCCATGGTCGTAGTGTCCGTGAGAGATAATCAAATAATGCATATCCCTAATTTGCACATCAAGCTTTTTGGCGTTTTCAATAAAAATGCCGCTTGTGCCAACATCGAACAAAATTTTTTGCTCTTTCGTTTCAATATATATGCTAAGCCCGTGTTCATATTTGAAATCATTTGATATTGCTGTATTCTCTGCCAAAGTTTTAATAATCATTTGTCGTCACCTTACATTAAAAGTAGTGCCATCGTATTTTTATAGACTGCCCTTACTGCCTTATTGGAGGAACTGTCGACTTCGACAATCGTTTTACCGTCATTTATTGCCTTTACCGCCTCTTTGTCAAAAGGGATTTCTCCCACAAAGGGTATGTCGTTTTCTGTGCAAAACCTTTTAATCTTCTTTGTATTTTCCATATTGGCATCAAATTTATTTATACAAACAGCAAGTCTTACAGCAAACTTTGCCGCCGTATCTATAATTCGCTGCATATCACTGATGCCTGAAACGGACGGCTCTGCAACAATTAACACCATATCAACCCCCGTTATTGATGCTATAACAGGACACCCTATTCCGGGTGAGCCGTCTATAATAGCGATTTTAGAATTAATAGCCTCAGATATAAGCTGCTTTTTAACATCAGTAACAAGAAGTCCGGATGTGCCGCTGCCCATTTTAAGCTGTGCTGTTGAAAACACCTCGTCCTTACGCTTGTATAACATTAACTCCCCTCTAATGGCAGGTTTTAGCTTTGCGGCATGGGTAGGGCAAACAAAAGTGCAAACACCGCAACCCTCGCAAGCGAAAGGATAAACCGAATATCCGTTTTTATTATCAATCGCTTCAAAACGGCAGTTCTCATAACAACTTCCGCACGAGATACATATGCTTTTATCAATTTCCGCTACAGGCAAACCATAAAAATCCCGTTTTTTCGGAGTAGTATTAAAACCTGCCGTAAGATGCAAATTAGGCGCATCCACATCACAATCCGCATATGCTTTAGCATAGGAAAGCTTTATAAAAGCACCTGCAATCGTCGTTTTGCCTGTGCCGCCCTTTCCGCTTAAAATTAGTAATTGCTTCATTTCTTCGCCTCCTTTGTAATCTTGGTTAAAAGGGAGGAGAATAAAGCGTTATACTTTTCGTTTTCTCTTACGGCTATTTTTGCGTTTGAATTTATTGTGCCAAGCTCGTTATCAAACGGGATTTTACACAATATTTTAATATTATTATCTAAACAAAATTGCTCTGACGGATTGCGTCCCTCTATGCACTTATTAAGAACAACCGCAAACGGCTTGTTAAAAAGCTTAACCAACTCATAGACCATATTAAGGTTATGCATTCCGAATAATGTAGGTTCTGCCACCAATACACAAAAATCGGCATCTTTTATGCTTTCCATAACAATGCACGCGCTCCCCGGCGGGCAGTCTATAATTTCTATGTCCGATTTCGGTTTGTCTTCGAAAAGCAGTTGTTTTATAATCGGTACTCCCGACGCCTCTCCGGTGTTAAGTATGCCCGTAAAAATCGTTACATTTTCTGAAGTCCCTATTTGCACTTTTCCGATTGCCTTTTCCTTTTCAGATAAAGCTTTTCGAGGGCAAACGAGAACACATCCGCCGCAAGAGTGGCAGATTTCTTCAAATATAATCAGCTTATCTTTTATATGAGCTAAGGCATTAAAATTACAAAAATCAACACATTTTCGGCATCCGTCACAAAGACTGTTCTCAACTTGCGGTATTTTCACAGTAACTGCCCGCTCTTTAACGCCCTGCGGCTTAAAAAACAAATGACCGTTAGGCTCCTCGACATCACAATCAATATAAGCAGCCTTTTTTGCCGACGCGGCTAAATTTACCGACACCAATGTTTTCCCCGTGCCGCCTTTTCCGCTTAGCACCGCTATTCTCATATTAGTTGCTCCCGTTTTTGTGATACCCTGAATGAATTTCATCTAACAGAGAAAGTTTGCCCGCAATAAATGCTTCTATATTTTCTTTAGCCGAAGGAAATGCCGTCTTAAAAATTTTCACTCCGCCTTCTAAAATCACATTCGCAGCGTTTTCACCGCAGCGCGGTGTAAGCAAAACCCTTGCGTTACTGTCAACTACAGCTTGTGCCGCTTTAATACCTGCTCCGCCCGGGCTCGTTGCCGCCTTGTTTTCAAGAAACACGCTTTTATCAGTATTCGTATCATAAATTAAAAAATAAGGCGCTCGTCCAAAAGAAACACATACGCTTGTTTTAATGTTGTTTTCGTCAACCGGTATTGCTATTCTCATAAAAAATCCTCCATTATATAATTGTTAAAATAATTAGCCGCAGTTTCGTCCTCTGCCTCGCCCTTGCTGCCGACGGCAGCCCCTGCCGCAGCTTGATAACGAGCCGTCGCAAAGCCTGTATTCGCCGCCCTCTATTAAAAGAATTTTTCCGTTTACGAGCGACTCTGCAAGCTTTTTTCTTGCCTCTATATAAATGCCTTGAACCGTCGTGCGCGCCACATTCATTTGTGTTGCACACTCCTCCTGCGTAAAACCCTCTAAATCAATAAGTCTTATGGTTTCATATTCGTCAACCGTCATATTTACATAATACGCTTCGCCTGCCTGAAAGTCTAAAGGTCCGAACCTTTTGTTTTCAGGCAAACAGCAAACCCGTCTCCACTTTATAGGTCTTGCCACATTTTCCACCTCTGTTTTATCAGAAACAACCGGAGTATTCTCCGGTTATTTCCGATACTGTGTTTATTCTTGCAACTGCTCATTTATTGCCTTTAGCTGTTCTTGCAACATACTTTTTTGCTCTTTTAAAAGCTCCTTCCCCATTTCAGGTGAAGCTTGTCTTGCAAAAAAACCTCTGCCAAAACCGCGCCTGCAAGCAAGTCCAAGCCCAAGTCCCATACCAAGTCCTACTCCGTATTTTACAGCCTTAGAGCCTGTGCAAAAGCCTAAACCTCTGCCTGTTAAAGCACCAAGTCCGGCGGGTCCTGTTCCATCTCTGCCGGGCATAAAACTACCTCCTTTTCATTATTGACATATGTCATTTATGCTACTATAGCATAGTTTGTGACATATGTCAATAATTATTCTTAAAATAATAACTTTTTTCTGTATGTTCACACATTACCTATAGAAAACAATAACAGGCATTTTCTGCTGATTTTGATAATAAATTGTTGCTTATTAATATAAAATATGTTATATTTATATAAGAAAAATCAGTCTAAATAAAAGGCAAGGATTTATAAATTTATGTTTAAGAAAATTATTTTTAAACAACTCGATTTTTATGATGTTGATAGTTTTTTAGATGACAGTCAGCGCTATAATTTAACGCTGATTATGCGCTTTTATTTAGTTTCAAGAGCCCTTGCTGTATTCAGCCTTTTAATGTCCTATCCAATAATGGAATTAAAAGTATTTATTATTCGTATAATTTTATACTCTGTTAGCATCATAACGCTTCTTTTCGCGTTTACCGCAATAAAAAAGAAAAGAACAAAAACGATAATGAGCGTTGTGGTATTAAATATGATTGTTGGAATTGTGATACTGCAATGCGTTGTTCCTATAGAAAACCAAGTAGTTGACATTATAACGATTTCAATACAATTAATCTTCGTGATTATGGTATTTTATCTTTTATTTCATAGCATTAAAACAAATGTAATTGTTTTCTGCTTGACTACTGCTATTTTACTCATAAATTGCTATTTTTATAACAAAAAGGCTTTGCGCCTTTTCGGTATTTCAAGTGTTTCGTTATCGTTTATCTATGTTATTCTTTTCGCCTTTGTGTGCCTTGCATTTTTTATTCATATTATTACTTTAGAGCATAAAAAAATCATTCGCTTTATAAAGGGCTTGACATATGTAGACTATAGCATAAGTTTGCCTAACGAAAAAAGACTTATTGAGGATTATGCATATTTTTCACCCGATACACCTTTAGCGTTTATCGGCATTTATATCATTAACTTATCGTCTCTTAACAGGCAGTATGGCTATAAAAATGTTCAGATAGAACTCCTTAGAAGGATTGACGAGATTAAAGATGAATTAAAAGATTATTCAAAGCTATATAAACTATCTGAGCCTATTTTTGTTTTTGCTTTTAACGGCGGCGACGATGCTCTTTATACGCTTATTAAAAAGTTGGATAAGATACTTAGCCGCACAGTAAGATGTGACGATAGCGTCATTAGCTTTAAGATGAATGTTATCGGCACAAAAGCACCTTCAGACGGTAAAACTGTTGAGGAACTTTTAGCTAATTTACAAATTATAAAATATTCTTTTGTAAAAGATGATAAAGACAGCGAAAGTATTTTCTGGTATAACCCTACTTTATTACAGGTTAATGAAAGAACGCTGGCGTTGGAAAAGGATATTCACACAGCCGTTAAAAACAAAAGAATAAGAATTGCTATTCAACCTAAAATCGCCGTCTCTGACAGCAGCAAAGGAGTTGCAGGCGAAGTATTGGCAAGATGGACCCATGAAACCTACGGTGAAATTACGCCTTTTGAGTTTATTCCGTTGGTTGAGCGCGAGGGGCTTATGGATGAATTTACAAGCCTTATAATTTACCACACCGATAATATAATAAATGATTATAAAAAGAAGAAGGGCATTACTCTAAATTTATCTATCAATATATCGGCGTCGTCCTTATTATCGGGCAACCTCAATAAAATCTTGCTTATTGACAGGGCTAATAGGCTTAAAGAAATAGGCGGATTTGAATTGGAGCTTACGGAAAGCGTATTGTTCGATTTGAATGACGACTGTAAACAACACATAAACGACTTGAAAAAAGCCGGTTACAGAATTGCTATTGATGATTTTGGTACTGGGTTTAGCAATTTTGAATATCTGCAAGAATTTGAAATAGATACGCTCAAAATAGATAAAAAGTTCGTTGACAAACTAACGGAAAGCGAAAAATCTAATATTGTTGCAGACGCTATTATTAAAATTGCCCACACCCTTGGCGCACAAGTCGTTGCTGAGGGAGTGGAGTTCAAGCGGCAGGCACAGCAGCTAAAGGACTTAAATTGTGACTATATTCAAGGCTACTACTATTCAAAACCCTTGCCGCCGGAGGAGTTTTTGGATTTTATTTCAGAGGGTTTTAAAAAGTCAATATAAACGCCATTTTAAGCATAACTTTTATTATACACCGCCTTTACGGCGGTTTTTTTATATGAATAGTCCGGGGAGATACTGTAAACAATGTAACAGAACAATAAAATAATGAAAGAATAGTGATATTATGCAGTCTGTATGGTCAAAATCATCTGTACTTCCTAAGTTTCAAAGCTTAAAAGAGGATATAAAAACAGATGTGTTAATAATAGGAGGCGGTATAGCAGGTATTTTAACTGCATTTGCGCTAAAGCAAGCAGGGGTTGATTATACTCTCGTTGAGGCTCAAACGATTTGCAGCGGCATTACGAAAAATACCACGGCTAAAATCACTTCACAGCATGGTTTAATCTACAATAAAATAACGAAAACTTATGGCAAAGAAAAAGCGAAAATGTATTTAGATGCAAACGAAAACGCGCTGTTAAAATACATGCATTTATGTGAAAGCATTGACTGTGATTTTGAGAAAAGGGATGCGTATGTGTATTCATTAAACAGCAGAAAGAAGATAGAGGATGAAGTTTCTGCGCTTAACGATATAGGCTTTGCCGCACGATTTGTAAATAATACTTCACTGCCCTTTTCTGTTGCGGCTGCCGTAAAATTTGAAAATCAAGCACAGTTCAATCCTTTGAAGTTCCTTTCAAAAATTGCTGCCGGCTTAAATATCTATGAACACACAAGGGTAATTGAGCTAATAGGTCTAAAAGCCAGAACGGAAACCGCGTCTATTACTGCTAAAAAAATAATTGTCGCTACGCACTTCCCGTTTATAAACAAGCATGGCTGCTTTTTTATGAAAATGTATCAGCACCGCTCTTATGTAATTGCTCTTAGCAATACTGAAAACATTGACGCGATGTATTTAGACGAGGCTACGAAGGGAATGTCGTTTAGAAGCTACGGTAAGCTGCTTCTTTTAGGCGGAGGCGACCACAGAACGGGTAAAAAGGGCGGCAAGTGGCAGGAGCTTTTAGATTTTACCGCTAATAATTATGAAAATGCAAAAAAGGAATATCAATGGGCGACACAGGATTGTATGACGCTTGACGGTATATCGTATATCGGTTTATACTCAAAAAACACGCCCGACCTTTATGTTGCAACGGGCTTTAATAAATGGGGGATGACAACATCCTTAGCGGCAGCCGAAATTTTATGCGATATGGTGCAAGGAAAAGAAAACCCGTATTCCTTAGTATTTAACCCCGAAAGGACTATTTTACACAGTCAGCTTGCCTTAAATGCTTTATCAAATACGGCAAGCTATTTAACACCGACAACAAAACGATGCCCGCATATGGGATGTGCTTTAACTTTTAATACACAAGAGCAATCGTGGGACTGCTCTTGCCACGGCTCGCGCTTTACGAAAGACGGCAAATTAATAGACAACCCCGCCACAGGAAACTTGAAGTAGACTTTATACCTGCACCTCATACATTAAGTCTACCGCACGGCGTATTTCTTTATAGCTTGTACAGCGGCAAATGTTTGACTGAAGCCATTCCTCTATCACATTTTCGTCGGGCTTTGTCGGATTTTCAAGCTTTAGGCTGTG
>JAAZGX010000263.1 GCA_012511005.1 Clostridiales bacterium | reverse complement strand
AGATATTGAGAAAGCTCAAACGACAACGCGCCCAAATCCTTTTGTGCAATTACAAATGAATTTGAAAATGTGAAGAA
The DNA here is from genome assembly GCA_012511005.1 of Clostridiales bacterium. Lineage (GTDB taxonomy): Bacteria > Bacillota > Clostridia > Oscillospirales > Acutalibacteraceae > DTU089. The sequence goes on along the minus strand of JAAZGX010000263.1, from coordinate 8,392 downwards.
AACCTCTTTTCCCTTAATGACCATATAAAAGTTTACGAGCGCCCCAATTCTTTCTGATATCCCCCTTAATACCCCTGTTATAACAACAAATATTACGATACTGCCTGCCGTTCCGAATTTGTCAATCCCTGAAACATTTATAAGACTTGCCGAAATGTGCAAGACGGCGACTATAAAAAATATTGACACTAAGCCTAAAATTGATTTCACAAGAAAAAACAATAAAAGCGTATCCTTACTCGGCAGTCCAAGCGTCTCCGCCTGCTGCCAAAACTCCAGCGCCATAGCCGCGCCCGTTTGACCGGACATATAGAAAAATAGCGCCGCCGTTGAAACGATAAAGGTTATATAGCTTATAAGGATAAAAAGAACCCCCGTAAGCGTTTTAGATAACACTAACTCCCATTCTTTTACGGGCAGGCTGAGCGTTAAATACCCTACATTTCCGTAAACACTTTTACTGAACATTAAAATCACAGCAAAAAAAGTGAAAACGACGACGACTATCATAACTACAATAAGTGCAAGCGATGATAAAGCTTTAACCATTTCTGATTTTGCAAGAATTCCGAACAGCATAAAAGCTATTGCGGCAAGCGCTGCTATATACACATTTATAACAGTATAAAATCCTGATTTTATATCGTTTTTAATCAACTTACCAAGCATTGCGAAATACCTCCTTAAACGCATCCTCCACAGAAATACCGCGGCTTTTAATGTTTTCTACACTATCGTCTACAAGCACCTTACCGTCTCCTATAAATATAACGCGCTCAAACATCCGCTCAAGGTCGTTTATAAGGTGAGTAGCCATTAAAATGATAGAGTCCTCGGAGTGGTTTTCCATAATAAAATTCAGTATTGCCTCTCTTGAAGCGGGGTCAACGCCTCCAAGAGGCTCGTCTAAGAGAAACAGCTTTGCCGAGCGTGACATAACGAGTGAAAGCATAAGCTTTTCCTGCATTCCCTTTGACATATTCTTTATTTTTTCTTTTTCGGAAAGCGAAAACTTCTGAAGTAATTCTTTTGCCTTATCGGTATTAAAATCCCGATAAAAATCGGCAAAATATGAAATCGCCTGCCCCGCCGTCATCCAATCAAAAAGAAACATCTTGTCAGGCAAAAAAGCCGTTAACTGCTTCGTTTCTGAGGACGGCGAATGACCGTCTATAGAAAGACTTCCCTCATAATCATGGATAAGACCGGCAATAATTTTAAGAAGCGTTGTTTTTCCGCACCCGTTAGGACCGAACAGACCGACTATCTGCCCTTTATAAAGCTCAAAATCAATGCCTGTCAGCACTCTTTTTTTTGCATATGATTTTTGAACATTTCTTAATTTTATAAAACTTTCAGACAAAATAAGCATCCCTTTCAAATTAATAGGAATATTATAGAATTATACTCCAACAAAAAAACTATGTCAAATACTTTTACCACTTATATTTAGTATTCTTTGTGCATTTTTACCCAATATGCCCTTCTTTTCGTCATCGCTTAATTTAAGGGTTTTTATTATCCCGATTTCCTTTCCGGCATCACTCCAAGGCGAGTCTGAGCCGAACAAAATTTTCTCTGCTTTGTGCTTTTTAACAATTCTTAAAAATATTTCTTTTGAGAAAAACTCAAAACCCATTGAGGTATCTAAATATATATCTTCTCCTGCTAAATGGTTCAGAACATCGTCCCATTGAACCTGACCGCCTAAATGTGCGGCTACGATTATGCCGCCTTTCATCTCGTTTACAATAAACTTAAACATCTGCGGACTGCTTTTAAACGGCGGCGGATATGCTGGGTCATACCCTGCGTGGAATAAGAGAATAAGCCCTTTTGACAGCGCATAATCATAAATCTTTAGCATTTTAGGCTCATCAACATAAAAGTTTTGATATTCGGGATGAAACTTTATTCCCTTTAATCCTAAAGAGCAGATAAAATCAATATCCTGTTTAAAGTCCAAAGTATCCGGGTGAACGCCTCCGAATGAAATAAGCCTGTCGCTTTCAATGCTTTTTGCCCACTCATTAAGTGTTTTCGTTTGTGACGGCTTCGTTATAACGGGTTGGACTATAGACATATCAATACCGGAAACATCCATATGTTCAATTAGTCCGGTCACAGTCATATCCGTAACGGGCGTGTATATATGCTCGCACCCCTCTAATAGTGACTTTCTTGCATATGGCGCAAGCGCGTTTGGAAACGCATGTGTATGAAAATCAATTATCACTGTTTGTTCCACCTTTGTATTGTTTTGCATTCTCCGTATGTTTTTAGCATATATATTTAATCGGGTGATGCAGTGAATGGCTTATTAACAAGTACGGCAAATGTTGTATGGGGAGCGCCTATGCTCCTGTTTTACCTCTCTACCGCTGTAATGTTTACGATTAAAAGCAAACTATTTCAGCTTACTAAAATACATAAATGGGCGGGCGGTACCGTAATCCGCATATTAAAACCGTCGGGAAGAAAAGAGACTAAAAACGGTATTTCACAGTTCGGCGCGTTTTGCAGCGTGCTTGCCGCTTGTATCGGAACAGGTAATATTGTGGGCGTTGCGACTGCTATTTCAAGCGGCGGCGCAGGTTCTGTTTTCTGGATGTGTCTGTCCGCCTTTTTTGGAATGGCTACATCGTATGCCGAAAATACGCTCGGTATAAGGTATAGAAAAAGAGAGGACAAAAAGCTTAAAGGCGGCGCATTTATGTATATGGAGCATGGCGTAAAAATGCCGAATTTAGCGAAATCATATGCAGCTCTTTGCCTTTTTTCATCTCTTGGAAGCGGAAATATGACTCAAGCTAATTCCGTATCCGAATCCCTTTTAGGCGCATTTAATATTCCTAAAATAGTAACGGGATTTGCCGTATCTGTAATTTGCCTTTTAATCATAAAGGGTGGAGTTAAACGCATAGCAAAAATAAATGAAGTAGTCGTTCCTGCTATGAGTATAGGTTTTTTAGCTTTATCCTTTTGGATTATTATAAAAAACAGACAAAAGCTGCCGAATTGCTTTAAGGATATATTCACAAAAGCTTTTGCTAAAAAAAACGGCGCGGCGTTTTCCGGTGTAACGGCTATTCGTTACGGTGTGGCAAGGGGCGTATTTTCAAATGAAGCGGGAATTGGCAGCTCTACTATTATTCACGCTGAGGATGAGCTTTCAACAGAAGCACAGCAAGGTTATTTAGGTGCATTCGAAGTTTTTGTGGATACTATTTTGCTTTGCACGATAACGGCTTTATCTATACTTGTATCAGGCGCTTTTACCGAAAACTCAACACTTTTCGGGGCAGAGCTTTCAATAGCCGCATATTCTGCTTTGGGCGAATGGGGGAAAAAAGGGATTGCCGTTTTAACGGCTGTATTTGGCTTTATGTCACTCGTTGGGTGGTCGTTTTACGGCGAAAAAAGCGGCGAAATTATTTTCGGAGAGAAAATTTCAAAAATATATAAGTATATTTACTGCACAATCTCTTTCTTCGGATGCATAAGCTCACCGAAATTAATATGGTCACTGTCAGACATCACAAACGGACTTATGGCGCTGCCGAACCTTTTTTCTATAATAATTCTGAGAAACGAGGTCAACTGGGAAAGAAAAATTAGAAACGAAGGCGTTTTGAAATCGGGATAATACCTGCCTTTGTAATATCTATAACGCCGTATCTCCCGTCTTGTATGCTGCCGGGATTAAATAAATGAAGTCCCTGTTCATACTTATAAAACTGCTCGTGCGTGTGACCGAAAAGAGCAATTTGCGCCCCGTTTTCCCGTGCTTTAAGCTTTAGATTTTCGAGTCCAAACTTAACCTCTTCCATATGACCGTGCGTCATATATATTTTAACGCCTTTAACCGTTATAGTATCATAATAAGGGAGCGTACTATAAAAATCACAATTGCCTCTTACGGCTTTGCAAGTTACTTTATGTGAATATAAAGCAAAAGCTTCCTCTGCCTCACATATACCGTCACCAAGGAAAAAAGCATATTCTGCAGAAGGCTCGGCGCCAAGCGCGCTTAAAATGCACGATTGCCGCCCGTGCAAATCGGAAATTACAATAATTCTCAATTACTCACCATCCTGACACATTATGCATAAGAATATAACATAAAAAGGTGGTGATGACAATAAGCACGAATGATTTCTCTAAGCTCAAAAATAATAGTTTTTTCAATAAACTTATGAGCGAGGCTAAGGATAATAAAATATCAAGCGAGCGTGATGCACTTGATTTCGTTAGCAAGAACCTTCCTAAAGATAAGGCGGATAAATTTAAAAGCATTATTGAGGATAAAGACAAGATAAATGCTTTACTATCATCTGACGAAGCAAAAAAGCTAATGCAATTTTTAATGGAGAGTGAAAAAAATGAGTAGTCCCGATTTAACTTCAATTCTCAGCTCATTGTCAAGCGAGGATTTTGAGTCGTTAAAAAATGTCGCGTCATCTCTTTTAGGCAAAGCGGGCAGCAAAGAGCAAAAAGAGGAAAAAAGCGAAACATCAAGTCCGATTGAGGGACTTAATCTTGATAAAATGGCGCTTCCCGATATGGCGAAATTCGCCTCTCTTGCGCCTATTCTAACAGAGCTGACAAAAGAAGATGAACGAACGCGGTTTCTCATGGCATTAAAGCCTTTTTTAAGCGATGAGCGTAAATCAAAAGCCGATGAGGCAGCGAAAATTGTTAAAATTATTAACCTTTTGCCGCTTCTCAGAGAGCGTGGTATTTTATAAGGCGGTGGTAAAATGTCCTCGTACAATTATTCCGAAATCGTTAATATGCAAAACGATGCGCTAAAGCGCGTTGAGCAAATGAAACAAAACGCCGAATCAGTCGTAACACAGGCAAATTCCGAGTTTTCCGGTACTTCTGAAGCCTCGACAAATTCCGATAAAGATAAGTCAATTGAAAAGGCGCGCCGCGTCCCTATGCCGGACGATTATATCCGCGACTTAAAGTCTTATGCGAAAAAGGCGACGCTATCGCCGCCCGTGTCCTCATCATCACCGGAAAAGAAGAACATTCCGCAAGAAGGCGCTTTGTCCACTCTCATTAACAACTGCGAAAATTTGCCGCATGCTCTTAAAAGTGTTTTGTCCGATTTTAATATAGACAGTGACAGGGCGCTTTTATTATCGCTTATTCTGCTTTTGGCAGAAGAGCGCGGTGATGAGTTTTTGATTATATCTTTACTTTATATGATGATTTAGCATTATCCTTAGGCTCTGTAATGCTGTATGCCGCTGTAAATATAAGTACGGCGGCAAATAGCATATAGACATAAAAGAAGGCGCTGCTAATTCTTATATGCTCTACTCCTATCACAACGCCTAACCACCATGCGTTAAAAATAGACGCAAGCGATGCTGTACCGTCAATAAAAGGCTTGAACAGCGAGTCAAACGCAATTGTAAATAACTGTGCGAAAGCAATACCGAAAATAGCGGAACAACACGCAGGCGTTTTCTTCTTTTTTGCTAAGGCAAGCACTATTGTGAGAATTGCGAAAACGGCTATGAGTACATAAAATACAATAGCTGAAATAAGAGGAGCTATAAAGCTTTGCAAGCCTTCCGGTATTCCGTTTGAGGCTCCGTCTGTACCTATAAGGTCTCTTAAAAGTATAATAAGACCGTATAAAGACTTTATGTCCGCAATATTTTTTACGCCCGGTTTTAATAGCTCAAGAAGCGGCGCGTTAAATCGGTAGTCAAAAATAGGCACAAATATGAGTACAGGTAAAACTGCAAAGGAAAGTAGCGCTGTGACGACTTTGTATAAGTATTTCAAAAAGAACACCTCCGTTTTATTTCCATGACGAATTTAGTGACACGGTGCGATTAAATATTAGCTTATCCGGTTCGCTGTCTTTATCAACAGCGTAATAGCCTTGGCGCATAAACTGGAACACATCACCCTTTGCGGCACTTTTTAGGTTGCCCTCTGCAAGGCAGCCACTTATTATTACGAGGGAATTCGGGTTTACTGCGCTTTCAAATTCATCGTCTGAAAGCTCTGCAGGATTTTCGACATCAAAAAGACGGTCATACAAGCGCAGCTCAACCTCAACTGCATCTATTCCCGCCCAATGGATTGTACCTCTTACTTTTCTTTTGTCGGGAGACGAGCCGCCTTTTGTTTCAGGGTCATAAGTACAGTGAAGAGCGGTTATTTTACCGTTTTCATCTGTATCATAGCCTGTGCATGTTACATAATATGCACCTTTGAGGCGAACCTCATTACCCGGGTATAGTCTGTGATATTTTTTCACAGGCTCTGCCATAAAGTCTGTTTTTTCAACATATATTTCCCTTGAAAAAGTTACTTTTTTCGTGCCAAGCTCTAACTTTTCCGGATGTATTTCTATTTCTATTTCTTCAGTCTTATCTTTTGGATAGTTATCAATAATCACTTTAAGCGGCTCTAAAACAACCATGGCACGGGGAGAAGAAGCATTTAGCTCATCTCTTACGCAAGATTCAAGAAAACCAAAATCAACGACACTGTTAACTTTTGAAACCCCTATTTTATCTATAAATGTGCGAATAGCCGCCGGCGGGTACCCTCTGCGGCGCATACCGCACAGCGTCACCATTCGGGGGTCGTCCCAGCCGCTAACGATTTTATCCTCAACAAGAATTCTGCTTTTTCTTTTGCTCGTAATACAGTAATTAAGGTTAAGCCTTGCAAATTCTATCTGTCTTGGCGGCTCGTCAAAGCCGATTTCGTCAAGAAACCAATTATATATGGGACGGTTATTTTCAAACTCTAAAGAGCATAAAGAATATGTCACCCTTTCAATCGCGTCTGAAAGCGGGTGCGCAAAATCATACATCGGATAAACGCACCACTTATCACCCGTTTGATGGTGCGATACATGAGCTATTCTGTAAATAACAGGGTCGCGCATATTAATGTTCGGCGACGACATATCAACCTTAGCCCGCAATACGCGCGCACCGTCGGGAAATTCGCCGTCAGTCATTCTCTGAAACAGCTCAAGATTTTCCTCAATGCTCCTGTCACGGTACGGGCTGTTTTTGCCGGGCGTTGTAAGCGTTCCCCTATATTCTCTGATTTCCTGTGCAGGAAGGTCACATACGAATGCCTTTCCTTTTTTTATGAGCTTTATTGCGCACTCATAAAGAAAATCAAAATACGATGAGGCAAAATAGACATTCTCCCACTTGAAACCGAGCCATTTAATATCCTCCATAATCGCGTCAACATATTCCATATCCTCAGCAGACGGATTAGTATCATCAAAACGCAGATTGCAAATGCCGCCGTACTTTATAGCCGTCATAAAATCAATGCATATGGCTTTTGCGTGCCCTATATGGAGGTAACCGTTAGGCTCTGGGGGAAAGCGTGTCTGCACACGGTTATTAACCCCTCTTTCAAGCTCATCGTCTATGATGTCATGAATAAAATTACTCATATTCTCTGTATTTATTTCTTCCATCTATATTGCCTCCAAAAAATCGTTTATTCGTTTATTAACCGTCTTTTCACCCAAAAGCTTCATTATTAAGCACAAGTCCGGTGTGTTAATCCTTGATGTTACAGCAAGCCTTATAAGTGAAGAAACATCGCCAATATGCCCTTTAAATGCATCGGGATTTTCCTTGTACTCTTTAACATTCGGCGTAAATCCAAACGGCTCGCATAACTGTTTTATTTTGTTAAACCACAGCTCTTTCTCGTCGTTTTCGTCATATACGGATACATATGCAGTCAGTATATCCTTTGCATCCTCTTTACTGATATTATTAGGCAGATTATATGAGGGTTTATACAATTCATCATAAAAATATTCTACATATTCTTTTATATCTGACCACTTTCTAATGTCTTTTCGTGGTTTCTTACAGTCCCTGTCTATTGAAAACACAGCTTTTGCATAATCGGGATTACTAAAAAGCAGCGAATAAAGCTCTGCATTATGTTCCTTTGCCCAGTCTGCCGCGCCGCTGTAAACCTCGTCCGCCGTCATTACGGAAATAACATTTTTTGATACATCCTCAAGCTTCATTAAATCAAACAACGCGCCGCTGCCGCTCATTTTTTTAATGTTAAACGGAAATTCACTTTGAGGTGCTTTTGTATTTTGACGCCGCCAATCCTCAAAATTTGAATTTGCAAGCGTTAAAAGATATTCTCTGACGCTTACGGCAGGAAAGCCCTCACTTTTATAGTAGTCCACAGCCGCCTCCGGGTCCTTACGCTTTGAAAGCTTGCGCCTGCTGTCTCCATCCATTTTCATAATGGGTGAAATATGAACATATTTCGGCGGTTTGAAGCCAAGCGCCGCAAAAATCTGAATGTGAAGCGGTAAAGTGGCTATCCATTCGTCGCCTCTAACAACATGAGTAGT
>JAAZGX010000262.1 GCA_012511005.1 Clostridiales bacterium | reverse complement strand
GATTTTCTCTTGAAAACAGTTTATAATTATTATCCTTAACATTAATATTCAAATTCGGAAGAACGCCCGCTAAAATATTGCCTATGTATTCGCCGCCGCTCACCATATCCTGCCAAACGAGCATTCCTATTCTGTCACAATGATAATACCAGCGTGACGACTCTACTTTAATATGCTTCCTTAACATATTAAACCCAAGCTCTTTCATCTTAACAATATCGTATATCATAGCTTCGTCAGTAGGCGCCGTCATACCGCCGTCGCACCAATAGCCTTGGTCAAGCAATCCGTTTTGAAAATACGGCTCGTTATTAAGGCAAAGCCGCGGTATACCCTCCTTGTCTTGCTCTATTGAAAACTTTCTCATACCAAAATAGCTGTAAACCGTATCAGTTGCTTTAGAATTTAGTGTTACTTTTAGCTTTAGGTCGTATAAGTTCGGGGTTTCAGGACTCCACAGCTTGCAGTCAGGTATATCTATATATTCATCTGTTGAAATCTCTTTTTCAACTAAAAGCTCTGAATTAAAAAAGACTTCTGCCGTAATTTTAGCATTTTTATCTGAAAGGGTTGTTTTTATATTGATTTTAGAGTTATCTATATCCGGCAAAAGCTTAATGCTTTCTATATAAGTACTGCTAACTCCTTCAAGCCAAACGGTTTGCCATATGCCGGAGGTTCCGGTATACCAAATGCCATGGCTTTTTTTAGACTGTTTTCCCCTTTGCTGCCAACCGTCATCTGTGGGGTCATAAACCTTTAATTTCAGCTCATTTTCGCCGCTTTTAAGGTGCTTTGTAATATCAAAAGAAAACGCGTCATATCCGCCGGTATGCGCGCCCACGGGCATACCGTTTAAGAACACGACTGAGTGCCAATCCACAGCGTCAAAATGAAGTATTATATTTTTACCTTTTAGCTCGTCATTTACGGTAAACTTTCTTCTATACCAGAGCCTTTCATTATGGGAAATCTGCCTTTTGACACCTGATAATGCACTCTCAATAGCAAACGGCACTAAAATATCGCCGTCTTTCTCTCCCATATCGTCAGAATTCTTATTCGTAATCGCATATTCATAATATCCGTTAAGGCACTGCCAGCAGTCCCTTTTTAGCTGCGGGCGCGGATGCTCATTAAGCGGATTTTCGCATTTCGCTTTCTCGTACCAAATAGTTTTAATGTCTGACATATTCGTCACCTCTTTTTCATTATATCTGCAAGGGTAAGGCTTGTCAATGATATGAAAGCGGCAAAAGTTATATTTAATCCTTGTCTTTTGTGCAACAACTTATTTAACCTTTCCTTTGACTTTCCCCTTTTATTTGATGAACTCATTATTTCGTTTTGCAATTTGCTTTAACTGTTAATCCTTGACATTTATAGTGTAATTGGATATATTGATATTGACACAGAGCCGATGGTCGTTCCATGACCGCCGTAATTGGCGGATATATCGACATAAGTAAACACTGTGTCGTTTTTTATACATTCCTAAAATAATGACAATACTAAACACAAGTCCATTTGAATATAGTTTTACTAAGCGATATTAGGAGGTGTTTTTTTTGAAGCGTTCTATTATTTTGATATTGATTTTAGTTATTATATTGACAGTTTCCGGCTGTACGATAACGGGGTTTCCGCCTTTTCAGAGTGAACCCGATACAACAACAGAAAGCCCTGATACAACTTTAGAAGATTTGCCGCAAAACAAGACGAGGGCGTACTTGAAGGCTGTTTGGATTTCACAATTTGAGCTTTCTATGGCGGCGGCGGAAGACAAAAGCGAAGAGGCTTTCAGAAGTAAAATAGAACATATGCTAAATAGATGTGCACAAAATAAAATAAACACTGTTATTGTTCAAGTAAGACCTATGTCGGATGCGTTCTATCCGTCCGATATTTTTCCTGCTACAAAGTATCTAACGGGAACTGAGGGCTCTTATATTGGCTATGACGCTTTCGGCATAGTAGTGGAAACGGCTAAAACTCTCGGAATTTCCGTAGAGGCATGGATAAATCCGTACAGGGTTTCGGGAGAAAATGATTTTTCTGCGCTATCAAAGGACAATCCCGCAAAAAAGTGGTATGACGGCGATAATAAAACTCGTAATCTGATTGTTTCAAATAGCGGTATCTTTTATAATCCCGCAAGTGTGGACGCTCAAAAGCTCATTATTGACGGTGTGCGCGAGGTTGTTAAAAAATATGATATAGCAGCAATTCATTTTGACGATTACTTTTATCCCTCGAAGGACGCTGCTATAGATGCCGCAGATTATGCGAAATACAAGGACGAGGGCGGCGCGCTTAGCCTTGACGATTGGCGGAGAGCAAATGTAAACAGCCTTATTTCCGGTGTTTTTTCCGCTGTTAAGGCTATTAAAAGTGATGTTGAGTTTGGTATTAGCTGCAGTGCAAATATTGAAAAGAACTTTAATGATATGTATGCAGATGTTTATGAATGGAGCCGCAAGGAGGGCTATGTCGATTATCTTATGCCACAGATTTATTTCGGGTATGAAAATGAAAATATGCCGTTTATGGAAACTGTAAACGCTTGGGCAAGCCTTATAAAAGAAAAGGATATAGTAAGCCTTTACTGCGGTGTAGCTGCATATAAGGCAGGGGCAGAGGATAAAAATGCCGGTACGGGCAAAAGTGAATGGATTGAAAATAATGATATATTGGCGCGTCAAGTAAAGGACTTAAAAGAAATTCCCGCATATAATGGCTTTTCGCTTTTTTCCTACTCCTATATTTTCGGCGACTCTATAAGTGCCGCCGCAGGAAAGGAGCTTTCATTTTTAGCGGAAGTTATTTAACGGGGCGTTCTTTAATATTTTTCTTGTTATGATATCGCAATTATGCTAAAATGAATAACAGTAAAAGTATTAAGGGGTGTGCTATGGAAACATTATTGCCGCTTGAAAAAGAGCTTTCACTTATGAGTAAAATTTTACCGTCGTTTGCTTTTAACGGCAAAGAGGACTTCGCCCTTTGGCAAAAGAGAGCAAAGGACAAGCTAAAAGAGCTTTTGGGAATGGATAAATTTGTTTCACAAAAGCCGGAAATCTCAATAGAATATGACCGTGAAACAGATGAATTTCGGGATATAAGGTTTTATTTTTTAAGCGAAGAGGGGTACTTTGTCCCCTGCCACCTTTGTATTCCGCTAAACGCTAAAGAGCGTTTGCCGCTTATGATATGCCTTCAAGGTCACTCTACTGGTATGCATATTTCCTTGGGCAGAGCAAGAAACTCTGACGAGAAGTTGGAGATGTTTAAGGAGGACGGGGATTTTGCCGTCCGCGCGGTAAAAGAGGGCTTTGCGGCTTTAGCCGTTGAGCAGAGGCACTTCGGCGAATGCGGCAGTGATAACGGCAATCCAAATTGTTATAAAGGTGCTATGTCGGCACTATTAATCGGCAGAACAACTATTGGCGAGCGTGTGTGGGATATTATCAGTTCTATTGATGCTATTACAGAGTTTTTCAGTGATATTATTGACATAAACAGAATAGGCTGCCTTGGCAACAGCGGAGGCGGTACCGCTACATTTTATGCCTCTATTATTGATGAGAGGGTAAAACTCAGCGTTCCATCATGCTGTGTTTGCACATATGACAGCTCAATTGCGCCTATTAGGCACTGTGCTTGTAACTTTGTCCCTCACATAAGGGAATATTTTAATATGGGTGACTTAGGCGGACTTATCGCGCCGAGAAAGCTTGTAGTTGTAGCAGGTGAAAAGGATACTATTTTCCCTATTGACGGGGCAAAAGAGTCTTTTTGGCAGATTAAATATTTATATGAAAAGGCAGGAGCGCCCGAAAATGCTGTTATGGTAATAGGCAAAGAAGGTCACAGATTTTATGCAGACGGCGCTTACAGAGAAATTCATAAATTAGGCTTATAAACAATCACCAAATTCAAGCGTGTGTAATACAATAACTCTAAAGGCAACTTTGCCTTGTTATGAACTTCAGAGGTGCGCGTTTGAATAATACAGTATATGCATTTTTAATGACACTTGTGGCAGGTCTTTCTACGGGTATTGGCAGTCTGATAGCACTTTTCGCCAAAAATAAAAACACGAAATTTTTATCGTTCGCTCTCGGATTTTCTGCAGGGATTATGATATACATTTCAACTATCGAAATATTCCCAAAAGCCAAATTGTCACTATGCGAATTTATGGGCGATAAAAACGGGCTTATTGTTGTATCTGTTTCTTTCTTTATTGGTATACTTCTCATTGCTCTTATTGATAAGTTGATACCGCAGAAAACCTTAAACTTTAACAACTCTCCAGACGAGGAGGGAAGAAAGAAAATAATGCGTATGGGGCTATTTACCGCCGCCGCAATAAGTATGCATAATTTACCGGAAGGACTTGCAACATTCTTGACGGCTTTGAAAGAGCCGACTATTGCTACCCCTGTTGTAGCAGCTATTGCCATACACAATATACCTGAGGGTATAGCTGTATCGGCACCTATTTATTATGCTACAAAAAGCAGAAAAAAGGCCTTTGTTTATTCATTTCTTTCGGGACTTACAGAGCCTTTAGGCGCTGTTATCGGTTATTTATTACTTATGCCGTTTTTGAATGATGCCATATTCGGAATAGCCTTTTCCGCTGTGGCGGGTATTATGGTTTATATTTCTATAGATACACTGCTTCCGACCGCGGAAGAATACGGAGAGCATTCACTGTCCGTAAAAGGAGCGGTTTTAGGCATGGCGGTAAAGGCGGCAAGCCTTATCTTGTTTGCCGGTTAAAGCGGTAAAAATCCCTTTAAAAAAGCGATTAAAAAAACGCCCCGTAGGGGCGATTTTTTTAATAATATTTATATGGTTTGTAGTTGATTGCGTTGTAGAAATCTGCGAACTTTGCTTTTTCAAAATCATCTCCGCTTGCGGAGAAAGCGATTTTATATAGATTTCCACTGTTCATAAATAT
>JAAZGX010000261.1 GCA_012511005.1 Clostridiales bacterium | reverse complement strand
TGCCCATTATATCTATCCTTTAACACAAGTAATGAATTTACGAGTACATCACTTGTAATGATTACAATTCGGTAACGATTACCGAATAGTTATATATAATCATAAATACACGGATTTGTCAAGCGAATTTACCATTTTTAATAAATAATTCTGCGTGTGGAAATATAGCGCTGCTGCCAATACGAAGTATCTATGCTGACCGTTTTAACGGTATCTCCCGGCTTTGGACTGTGTATCATCTGACCATTTCCTATATAAATGCCGACATGGTCAACCTTTCCGGTGCCGTTAATTGAAAAAAACACAAGGTCACCCGCTTTTTTGTTGCCGCTTGAAACATACACGCCTTGTGTAGCCTGCTCTGTTGAAATTCTGTTTAGCGTATAGCCGACTTGACCGAATACATATACCGTAAGTCCGGAGCAGTCAAATCCGCCGTCAGCCGGTGATTTGCCGCCGAACACATACGGCGTGCCTATTAAAGATTTTGATAAAGACACCACCTTATCAATTTTTTGCTGTTGAGTGCTGCCCGCTTCTGTTATATATTCACCGCTTACCCAGCCTATCCTGCCGTCTGAAAGTCTTATTCTGCACCACCCGTTCGAAACTCCGATAATGCTTACCCTATTTCCTTTCCAAAGTGTATGGAAAATCATTTCAGAGGTAGACGGTCCTTGCCTGACATTAAGTTGTGAAGCCGTTACGGTGCCGCTCGAAGTATAGTCAGACCTTATATAATCCTTACTGACAAAGCCAATTCTGCCGTCTGACAGCCTTATTCTGTACCAATTGCCTGCCTCGCTGATTATTGTAACTCTGTTCCCATTCCATAATGCGTGAATAATCGAATACGAGGTAGACGGTCCTCTCCTTACATTCAGCTTTGATGCCGTTACATAGAATGAAGTGCTTTTTACAGTTTGTGCGATACTTGCCGTCGGAGCGTTTGCGGCTTGTGCTGTGACGCTTCCGGCATATAATGGAATAATGGCTATAACTGCTGTTCCCACAATAAATTTTATTGATTTTACTTTAATATTTGCATATTTTTCTTTTATCAGCTCTTTCGCTTTACTTTCTAATTCTGAAGACTCGGCAGCTTCATCTGAAAGAAATTCTTTTGCGAATTCCTCCATATCCCTGCCAAGCATTATTTCAAGTATATATTCGCCGTCTTCTTCAACGAGCCTGTAATTATTGAAGTATCCCATAATACACTTCCTTTTATTTTATATTTTTATTATTATTTAAAAGGCAGTATATATTCATAAAATATGTAAACGGCAAGATATAAATCTTGCCGTTATGAATTTTATTGTTATTAAAATTATAGATATCCGATAAAACCTATGGTATACTTATTCCGTCATAGAAATCCTATATAATTGTAGATGGAGTGGCGGTTTTATTTGCGGTATTCTGTTAGCTTTCTTTATGATTTAGAACTCTCTTCTTTTATTTGCTCTATATACTCCTCAAGACAAAGCCCGTTTTCCATAATCTCAAGGGCCGCTTCTTTACCTACATATCTAAAGTGCCACGGCTCAAATGCTATGCCCGTTATATCTTCCTTACCCACGGGGTATCTTAAAATAAAGCCGTAATTTGCACAGTTATCTTTTAACCAAATCCAGATTTTTTCATTGTTGCTTATTGTCGGATTTTCCGCGGTAATATCTACCGCAAGCCCTAACTGATGCTCACTGTATCCCGGCAAAGCGGCATATTCAGATGCCTTATCATACGCCGTTTCACTGTTATAGCCTTGGGATTTATATGCCGACACCTTTTCATCAAAAATCCTTTGCTGGTCTTTACTTGACCTGTACGATTCTCTGATAAAAGGCGAAAAACCTGCTTTACGGCAATCATCAAACATTTTTTGAAGCTCCGGATAAATCCTGCTGTCCACCTTATGGTCGTTTCTAAGATTAGTAAGCTCGATTTTCCAATCGCTTGGCAC
>JAAZGX010000037.1 GCA_012511005.1 Clostridiales bacterium | reverse complement strand
GTATAGATTAGCACATATACTATGCTTTGTCAATACATTAAAATAATTATTTTGATGCGGCAATAAGCTTTGCCGTATTAATGCTAATTCCGGGGCCCATTGTTGTGGCTATAACGCAGGAGCGCATATATTGACCCTTAGTAGCAGAAGGTTTTGCTTTTATAACAGCATCTAAAAGAGCCGCTCCGTTTTCAGCAAGCTTTTCGCTTCCGAAGGATACCTTTCCTATGGGACAATGAATAATGTTAGACTTATCAAGACGGTATTCAATTTTACCTGCCTTAGCTTCTGTTACGGCTTTTGCAACATCAGGCGTTACTGTTCCGGCTTTGGGGCTTGGCATAAGTCCGCGCGGTCCAAGAATTTTACCAAGACGACCGACTATACTCATCATATCAGGCGAGGCGACACAAACATCAAAGTCCGTAAACCCTTCGCCTTGAATTTTTGCCATAAGGTCTTCTGCGCCGACAATATCAGCTCCCGCTTCCTCGGCGGCTTTTGCGGCATCGCCTTTTGCGAATACGGCTACACGAACTACTTTACCAATTCCATTCGGAAGAACAATCGCTCCCCTGACCTGCTGGTCGGCATGACGAGAGTCAACACCGAGGCGTATGTGAATTTCAACTGTTTCATCAAATTTAGCAGTAGCTGTTTTTACAACAAGCTCAAATGCTTCATCTATGTCATAAAGATTTGTTTTATCTATAAGCTTTGCGCTTTCGATATATTTTTTACCATGCTTCATTAATTTTACCTCCCATTAAACGGTTATACTTACTCTTACGAGTAAATGAGTTTTAATCGACAACAGTAATACCCATGCTGCGCGCTGTTCCTGCTACCATAGACATGGCAGATTCAATGCTTGCGGCATTTAAATCGGGCATTTTTTGTTCTGCGATTTTTCTAATTTGTTCACCGGTAATGGTTGCCACTTTATCTCTGTTCGGGACACCGGATGCCTTGTCAATTCCACATGCTTTCTTAATAAGAAGTGATGCGGGCGGTGTTTTTGTTACGAACGAAAAAGAACGGTCGGCATAAACAGTAATAACAACGGGTATTAATAAACCCATATCATTTTTTGTGCGCTCGTTAAATTCCTTTGTAAAAGCGCCAATATTTACACTGTGCTGACCAAGTGCCGGACCTACGGGCGGAGCAGGGGTTGCTTTTCCCGCAGGGATTTGAAGCTTTAGTAGACCTATTACTTTTTGAGCCATTTTTTTGCACCTCCATAATTTGTGGTACTCGGAATGAGAGCCCTGCTCATTCCTCCCACTTAACGCCATATGGCGCAGAATGCCGTTATTCTACGGCGTTTTCAATTTGGTCAAACTCAAATTCCACAGGAGTTTCACGCCCAAACATAGATATTGAAACGCGCACCATGTTTTTAGTCGTGCTAATTTCCTCAACAATACCGGAAAATCCTTCAAACGGTCCGTCTACAACGGTTACAAGGTCGCCGACCTCATAATTCATATTTACTACCCGTTGCTCAACTCCGAGTTTTTGGACTTCCTCGTCAGTAAGTGGAATAGGTTTGCTTTCCGGACCGACAAAGCCGGTTACACCGCGCGTGTTACGGATGAGATACCAAGTTTCATCCGACATTTTAGGCTCGTTGTCATCTCTAAAATACACAGCAAGTTTTACCATGACATAGCCCGGAAAAACTTTTCGCTCAACCTCAACAGTCTTGCCGTCCTTAACTTCTGTAACCTTTTCCATTGGGATTTTGATTTCAAGGACTTCATCCTGCATTTTTCGATTTTCAACGATTTTTTCGATGTTTGCGGCAACTTTATTCTCGTATCCGGAATAAGTATGAACAACATACCATTTTGATTCAACTGACATCAATTAACCTCCGCCAAAATTAGAGAGAGTATTTTATTTTGCTGTTGTACTCTCTGTTGTCACCTCTGTGGTGGCATCGGTACTGCTTTCTGTCGTATCAGAAGAAGTTGCAGTCGTGTCAGTCGTAGTTTCGGTAACGGAAGTAGTTGTAGTAATTTCCTGTTTACCCGAAGCCTTTTTGACAAGACCGAGCCCTCCTGAAAGCGCATAATCTAAAATCCAAACACCGGCACCGATTATAAGTATAGACGCGATAACAACGCCCGTACTTTTTATGACCATTTGACGACCCGGCCATATGATTTTTTTAATCTCGCCCTTTGTATTCTTGAAGAAACGAACAATTGCTTTCCATATCTTCAAAAACGGGTTGGATTTAGGCGTTTTGCCGGATTTTTTAGTGTTTTTCTTGCTATCTTTCGTATTGCTCCGGCTCTCGGTAGCTTTGGTGTTTTTCTCTTTAGATGATTTTTTTAAACCGTCGGTTTTTTTAATTTCGTCTGACATTAAGCTACCTCCCTATTTAGTTTCTTTATGGAGAGTATGCTTTTTGCAAAATCTGCAAAATTTCGACATCTCCAACCTGTCAGGGGTGTTCTTCTTTTCTTTCATCGTGTTGTAGTTACGCTGCTTGCACTCTGTGCAGGAAAGTGTTATTTTAACTCTCACTTTACGGCACCTCCTAATTTTAGAATAGCCTCCCTCTATTAATCAAGGCACAAAAAAAGAGCCCTCTTTTAGAGGTAAAGAGAATATAACATAATTATATGTAATCGTCAAGCTTTTTTAAAAATTTTTTATTCTAATATAAGTTTATTTCTTAAAAGGGTTGGCATAATCACTTTTTTGTTCTATAATGTATACGCACTTTCAATAGATTTGCATGAATGTATAGAATTTTAATTAGGAGTATTTAATGGCTGCAAAGTATTCTGTTGCTTTAACAAAAGTAATTAGGGATAATTCCCTTGAAACCGTTTATTTACCGGATAATGCCGAAACGCTTTCTGTTACCTCGATGGATGTTAACCGTCCGGGGCTTATCCTTGCAGGATATAAAGACCATTTTGATTCTGAGCGTGTTGAGTTTATCGGTCTAACGGAAATGAGTTATATAAATACGCTTCCCCGAAGCGTAAGGCAGGCAAGGCTCAGCAGATTTTTTGAGCTTTCTCCTCCTGCTGTTATTGTAACACGCTCTTTGCCTGTTGATGATGAAATGCTTGCTCTTGCGAAGCGTCATGGCGTCCCTATTTTAAGGACGGAGGACACTACCTCATCTTTTATGGCAATACTCATTAGTTATCTTGCTATTGAGCTTGCACAGCGTATAACGCGCCACGGAGTTTTAGTTGAGGTTTTTGGCGAAGGCGTTTTAATTCTTGGTGACAGCGGTATCGGCAAAAGTGAAACGGCAGTAGAGCTTATAAAAAGAGGTCATAGGCTTATTGCCGACGACGCTGTTGAAATTCGCAAGGTTTCATCAAAAACTTTAGTTGGCACTGCTCCTGATAATATCAGGCATTTCGTTGAACTGCGCGGTATAGGGATTATTAATGTTAGAAATCTCTTTGGCGTAGGCTCCGTAAAAATTACTGAGAGAATTGATGTTGTAGTCCAGCTTGAGCAGTGGGACAAAAATAAGGCATATGACAGAATAGGCATTGAGGAAAACTATATAAATATTCTTGACATAAAAATTCCGGCAACGATAGTTCCCGTAAAGCCGGGGCGCAACCTTGCAATAATTATTGAAATTGCGGCTGTGAATAATCGTCAGAAGAAACTTGGTTACAATGCGGCAAGGGAGCTTATGCAGCAGCTTGGAATGGACGAGGGCGAAACGGTCGAGCATGAACTTGAAGTTTGGCACTAAAGGCAAATAAATATAGAATAGTAAAGCACATATAACACATATTATTAGGAGGATGTACAATGTATCGAGTGGGTGTTGATTTAGGCGGAACAAATATTGCGGCAGGTGCGGTTGATGATAACCTTAAAATAATAGGCAGAGGTAAAGTAAAAACAAATCTTCCGAGACCTGCGGCAGAAATTTTTGCGGATATTAAGTTGGCGGTTGATAAAGCCGTCAGCGATGCAAATATTACATATGATGATGTACAGTCAATAGGAATTGGCACGCCCGGCTCTGTAAATAAATCCACAGGGGTTATTGAGTTTGCTAATAACCTTGAATTTGAAAATGTTCCCGCAAAGGAAATGCTTGAGGCTCTTTTTCACAAGCCTGTTCTGCTTGATAACGACGCTAACTGCGCCGCGCTTGGAGAGGCTGTTGCAGGCTCCGGCAACGGCGTTAAAAACTTTGTGGCTATAACGCTTGGTACGGGCGTTGGCAGCGGTATTATTATTGACGGCAACCTTGTAAACGGTGTAAACTTTGCAGCCGGAGAAATGGGGCATATGGTTATCTGTTTTGACGGTGAGCAATGCAACTGCGGCAGGCGCGGTTGCTGGGAAAGTTATGCTTCAGCTTCTGCCCTTGTGGCGCAAACAAAAGATTCTATGAGAAACAACCAAGACAGTATAATGTGG
>JAAZGX010000260.1 GCA_012511005.1 Clostridiales bacterium | reverse complement strand
GATTTCTTTGCTGTTACCGTTACAACAACCTTTGCCGGTAAGCACACGGCTATGCTGCCTGCTTTGTTAAGCACACCGCATTTTTCACAGGAGCGGTCGGGGCAAAGGGCGTTTACAAAAGCAATACCGCCATTTGCCACTTCTAATGTGACCTCAGGGTCAGTAGGGATTACGATAGTTTCTGTATGGTTGTCCGCTAATGATATGGTTTTGTAAAGTTTGCCGTTGACGGAAATCTGAGCCTCAAGCGCCGATTGTCCGCTTACCTTATATGATACCATAAGTAAAAAGGCAATTGAAAGAGATACGGCGATTAAAAGAATGTCCATTCTCTTAATAAGGCTTCTATGTGTGCGCTTATTATTTTTTGCCTCTTTTTTATACAAAACTATACCCCTAACTGAAATACTTACGCATACACACCTATTCTATAACATTATGATTGATTTTTCAATACAATATAGTATACAATATATGAGAACAATTTTGTTAAAATGGTACAAAAAAGGAGGGGAGCAGTATGAATATGGATTTTTATATGCCCGCACGACTTGTAAGCGGCGAATTATGCGTTAAAACAGGCGGTAATATTTTTAAAAGCTATGGCAGCAAGTGCCTCATAGTAACGGGCGGGCGCTCTGCGAAAATAAGCGGCGCTTTACACGCTGTTTTAAGCGTTCTATCAGAAAAGGATATTTCATATTCAATTTACTCGGAGATTGCGGAAAATCCAACCGTAACCTCTTGCAGAATAGGCGGCGAAAAGGCAAGAGAGCAGAATGCGGACTTTATTATAGGAATAGGCGGAGGGTCGCCGCTTGACGCCGCAAAAGCCGTTGCTATATTTGCCGCAAACAAGGAGTTTAGGAACGAAGATATATATAAGAGAAGTATCCCTGCAAAGGCGCTGCCCGTTTTGCTCATAGGCACAACATCCGGAACGGGGAGCGAAGTTACGGGGGTATCCGTTTTAACTGACGACGCTGTTAATATGAAAAAAAGCATTTCCGGAGAAGATTGTTATGCAAATGTTGCTTTCTTAAATCCGCGGTTTACGGATACTATGCCGCTTACCGTCACAATATCAACCG
Source organism: Clostridiales bacterium (assembly GCA_012511005.1). Taxonomy (GTDB): domain Bacteria; phylum Bacillota; class Clostridia; order Oscillospirales; family Acutalibacteraceae; genus DTU089. Next base: position 6,720 of record JAAZGX010000260.1, on the reverse strand, counting down.
GTCTTGACGCTTTATCGCACACTGTGGAGGGTTGGTTTTCTCCAAAACGCAGTGACATAGCAAAATCGTTTGGTACCCTTGCGCTGGGTCAGATTTTCGGGCAGCTTACTGATATTTATAAATACGACAAACTGCCAAATAAAAAAGGCAGGGACGCCCTTTTTTACGGCTCTATTTATTCGGGACTTTCGCTGAATATTACGGGAGCATCTTTTGCGCATACCTTGGGCTATGTTTTAACGGAGGATTTCGGAATATCACACGGCAGGGCATGCACGGCTTTTATGCCTTTTCTTATTAAGCGGGCAGGAGAGTTTTGTAAAAACAGGCTCGATGAAATGCTTAACATATTAGGCACAGATGAGGATAGTTTTTTAGAAATAGTTAAGGGATTGACAAATATAAGGCTTAATATTTCAGCAGAGGAAATTGAAAAGTATTGTGAAAGATGGGATAATAAAAATAAAAACTTTATTAACAGTCCCGGAGGATTTACTGTATCAGATGTCCGTCTTGCGTTAAAATCGTTATCAGAATAAATAAAATTGCCGATAAAGACGGCAATTTTATATTAGCTTTGAAGTTTTTCTTTGCGCCATTACAAGGTCATAATATATGCCCTTTTTCTTTAACAGCTCTTTATGAGTGCCGACTTCGGCTATTCTTCCCTTTTCAATTACAATAAGCCTGTTGGCATTTCTTAGTGTTGAAAGCCTGTGCGCTATTGCAATAGTTGTTCTGTTTTCAATCAGTCTTGATATAGCTTCTTGGATTTTACTTTCTGTTTCCGGGTCAAGAGAGCTTGTAGCCTCATCTAATATCAGAATTTTAGGATTTTTTAGAAGTGCGCGAGCAATAGCAACTCTTTGACGCTCACCGCCTGAAAGCGAATGACCGTTTTCACCGACAGTCGTATTATAACCGTCCGGTAAATTCATAACGAAATCGTGTGCGTTTGCCGCTTTTGCCGCTGTTAAAACCTCCTCGGGAGACGCTCCGGGACGAGCATAAGCTATATTGTCATATATAGTGCCTGAAAAAAGGTATGTTTCTTGGAATACAACACCTATATTGTTTCTTAATTCCTCTTGCTCTATATCGCGAATATCCGTGCCGTCAATCGTAATAGAGCCGAGCGACGGGTCATAAAGGCGCATACAAAGGTTTATTAAAGTCGATTTACCGGCACCGGAGTGACCGACAAGTCCTATCATTTCACCGGGGTTGATTTTTAACGAAATATCTTTTAGTACAGGCTCATATGATTTATATCCGAACTCAACATCCCGAAACTCCACAGCGCCGCCCGCGTTGAGAAGCTTTGGGTGTTGTGCGTCTTTTATGGAGAAATCTTCATCTAAGACTTCATAAAGCTTGACAAGACTTGTGGAAGCGTCGGCAATTCTTTTCGGCAATGTAGACATCCAGCGAAGCGGTCTATAAAGGAAAGCCAAATATGTGTTGAACATAACGAGTTCGCCAACGGACAGATTGCCCTCTATAACCATTTTGCCGCCGAAGAACAGAATGAAAAACTCGCCTATTGTGATAAAGTTCCCGACTAAAGGAAAAGTGAGCGCCCAAAATCTTTCATTTGATGAGGCAATATCGGCAAGATTTTTCGACGCGTCAGAAAACTTTTCTATTTCACTTTCTTCATTACCGAATGCCTTAACAACTCTTATACCTTTTATAATATCATGAAGTATTGATGTTGCGCGCGAGTCTGCACGCCACTGCTTACGATAGCGTATTCGTATTTTTGCCCAAAAGCCTTTTATTGCGAAAAAGCCCAGCGGAACGGGGATAATAACAAGGGTAGCAAGAAACGCATTCGTCTTAAAAAGCATAAAAAGGGAAACGAAAAGAATTACAATCTGAGAAATTAAGTACCGTCCCTGCTGATTGAAAAAGTCTTTAACAACTTCCGTATCACGAGTTATTCTCTTAATAAGGTTGCCGGTTGTGTTTTTTGATACAGAGCAAAGTGATTGCCGTTGAATTTTATCATACACCATAATTCGTAAATCATTTGAGAATTTTGAGCCTATTCGGTTTGAAATACGCGCGCTGAAAATGCCAAGTACCCTTCCGGCGGCAAATGATGCACCCATAAGCGCGGCAAGCACGGCAATACCTTTTACGGGGCTGTCAAAATACGCTGCGGCGTCGGGGGCGGGAGCAATATAATTATCAAGAAGCTTTTGATTAAACAGCGGCATAATGGCGGAAAGGAAGTTGGACAGCATCATAAGAACGCCCGAAAAAATAACGAAAGGTAAGTATTTTTTGAAAAAGCTCATCGCCCTGCTGAATACATAGCCTTTTTTAACGCAGAACAGGCAAACTCCAATTCCCTCTATTAAATGGCGGCCGCAAACGGGACAGACGGGTCTTTCAACATCGCTTATTTCAAGCAATTCACCGCTTTTTATATAATAGTTTACAACCTTGCTAAATTCACCAATCTGCACGACACACGACATAGAAAATCTGCATAAAAGCACATTTTCGCTGCCGTCATCAGGAGTGTTTTCATAAATCAGCTCCAGTCTGCCGCAGCCTATATCCGTAAACTGGCGCGCCTCTTTAACGCCGTTAAAAGGCACGCTAAAGCTGCCGCCGCTCTCATACGATACTATAAAGTTATCGTTTTCGAGCGTCAGCGTTCCGTCACATAACGCGCCGTCGTTTCCTAAATCAAATTTTACAAATAAAGTTTTCATAAATATTAATACAAATAAGGCTCCAAAAGCCTTCTTGCCTTCTTTCGTATTTTATTTAAGTCAGGTATTATATACCTGTTTCCGTCAACATCAAAAATCATAATAAAGTTTTCAGTAGTAAAGCGTACATTACGGCTAATATCCTTAACGGCAAAATTCTTTTTCGAGCCGTTTATTTTTACCTCAAAATAAAAGCTGCCCATCTTTTCTTTTATTGATAAAATTTCCGAAATCTCCGGACAATAGTATCGCTTTTCAAGCTCCTCTTTTGCGGCTGTTTCTGAATTCTCCGAAAGCTCGGACAAGTCTTTAATAATCCCGATTTCGTCGTCCTCTATACTGTACACGCCTATATAAGAGTAGGGCATATTGTAAGGGTAAGCACGGGTAAGCTTTACCCTGCCTTTATTTTCACCCGAAAGCAGAAGTATTAAAAACCCGTTTTTGTTTTTTTCAAGCTTTATTTCTGTCGGATTTAAAAGCTCCAAGCGTAAAGCATCGCTCATTTCGCTATTCATAGGCTCCTCCTATTCATCACTTTTTTCTGTGTCTTTGTTATCAACTTGCGGCGGAAGTCCTATAAACTTTAACGCTTCCGACTGCAATTTGTATAGTTTATAGTATTCTCCCTTTTTGTCCATAAGCTCACGGTATGTGCCGTATTCCACAACGGTGCCGTCGTCTATAACTGCTAAAACATTTGCATCACGAAGCGTAGAAAGCCTGTGCGCTATCGCTATTGTCGTTCGGCCTTCTTTTAGCTTTGTTATGGAGTTTTGAATTTTCTGCTCTGTCTCAGTATCCATAGCGGCAGTTGCCTCGTCAAGAATTAGGATTTTTGGATTTTGAATAATCGTTCTTGCTATTGATATCCTCTGACGCTCACCGCCCGATAAATCCTGCCCGCCGGAGCCAACCTTAGTTTCATAACCATCGGGAAGATTTACGATAAAATCGTGTGCGTGCGCCGCTTTTGCCGCGGCTATAATATCGTCATATGACGCGTTTTTATTGGCATAACGGATATTGTCCGCAATAGTGCCTATAAACAGATATATTTCTTGGGACACAATACCGATGTTTGCCCTAAGCTGCATTAAAGAAAGCTCTTTAACATCAACGCCGTCAATCATTATTATGCCTTGCTTTGCATCATAAAGCCGTGCTATCAGATTTGAAATCGTCGTTTTCCCCGCTCCGGTTTTGCCGACAATGCCGAGCATTTGCCCTGCCTTAACGGAAAGATTAAAGTTTTTAATAACAGGGCGAGCCGGCTCATACTCAAAATAAAGCTCCTTTATTTCTATATCGCCGTTAATTTTCGGCAGTATAACAGGGTTCTCTCTTTCAAGAACATCGGGTTTTGTGTCTATTATCTCAAATATTCTTTGAGCAGAGTCTGCGCAGCGAGTCCACCAGTTAAAGACCCAAGAGAGAAACTCAACGGGTCCCTCAAGCATTTCCATATATACAATAAATGCAAGAAGGTCGCCCAAAAGCATTTCGCCTCTTATGACGAGAATTCCTCCGTATCCCAAAACAAACGCGGCAAGAGCGAAAATGAGCATAGATAAAAGCGGGAAAACAGTTGCCTCTATATTTGAATAGTTTATCTCAGAATCCATAAGCCTGTTGCTGTATGTGCTGAATTCATCAAGCTCGTCACTTTCTTTAGAGAACGCCTTTATTATTCTGTGACCGTTTATATTGTCACTGACCTTTGAACTTAAAGCGGCGTTTCGCACCCAAACCTTGTGATGCAGACTTTTAAATACATTCGAAAACAGCGGATACAGCGCACCCGTGATTGCCGCAACTATAAGAACTGTTAGTGTTAAGCGGACACTCGTCATAAACATTATTGTTAAAACACCTATGACCGTTACGGTGCTTACTATAAGATACGGAAATCCATCTATGAGAAACCAGTATATGTTATTTGAGTCCCTTGATACACGCTCCATTAAAGAGCCCGTTTGTTTATGCGTAAAAAAGCCGACGGAAAGGCGCTGCATAGCCGAAAATATTTTTACCTTAATATCATAAATTACGAATGGCAGTATGCCGGCAAGAATGTATTGATAAATCAATGTAAAAACCTGCGTTACAACTTTTATTACAATGACCGTTAAAACTATGGAAACTAAAGAGGCTAACAGTATTTCGTAGTCCTCTAAGCCGCTTTGGCTTAAAACCTCATTAAAAAGCTTTTTTATGCCGATTTGAGGCGTTAGTAAGGATATGGCGGTGCTTATTATCATTGAAGAAATTATAAAGACGAGTTTGTATTTATGCGGCTTAAAAAAAGCGAAAAGCCTTTTTGCGGTAGATGATTTACTGCCGCATTTCCGACAAAAGTTTTTATCGGGCTTTATGGGTTTTTGGCACGCTAAACAGCGGTTTACATCTTCTTTTTCTATAAGCTTTTCATAATCTTTTTCTTGTTTGTACGCGTTAAAGACCTTTGTAAGCTCATCAAACCGTCCGATTAAACCTAATGAGAAAAGGGTTGCTGAATAATCTTCCTTGTTAAATGTGTAAATAAGCTCGCCCGTTGAAAGATACCGCTCTGTTTTTATAGAGTCAATGTCCGTAATAGGTATAGCTTCAAGCCTTATAAGCTCTGCTTTTGCCGATAATTTCTTTTTCCCTCTTTTGAGCTTTATCTTTTCGGAAAATTCCGCAATATAAAAACCCTCTTTATCAAAAAATATATAATTTTCGCGATATTCTCCGGCAGAATTCATATCACTTTTGCAGCTTAAAATTATATTTAAAGTACTAAGTCCCTCTGATATGAGCTTTTCATTCACATCAGGGGGAAAAAGTTCTTTAGAGCCATCAGCACTTTTTTGACGGCTTTTTTTTATATTTAATTTTTTGAGGACTTTTCCAAAGAAGTTTATCATAACAATATTTATTTCAAACCTTAAATGCAATTATTAATAAAGTGTTTACTACAAATGATTTATATCACAAATACCGCTCGTAGTCAACAATTAAACAGTCAATAGTATGAATAAATAATAAATTTTTGTAAAATTTTAAAAGTGAATTGACATTCACCGTATTATTGTGTAAAATATTAACTAAGGATGTGATTGTTTTGTCAAATATTAAATTTAAGGGTATTTTTCCTGCAATAGTAACTCCTTTAACGAATGATTTCGAGATTAATAAAATGGCGATAAAACAGATGCTTGATTACAATTATGAAAACGGCGCGGACGGTTTTTATATTTGCGGCTCTACGGGGGAAGGTCCCGTGCTTACAACATCAAGAAGAAAAAAATTTGCGGAAGCTGTAATTGAATATGATAAAGGGCGGGGGGCTATAATTAACCATGTGGGTGCCGCTTCTTTCGAGGATTCGTTAGCTCTTGCACACCATGCTGCGGATATTGGGTGTGATGCCGTTTCCTCGGTCGTTCCAAACTTCTATTTTAAGCATAATGAGAACGAGGTAGTTGAATATTATAAAAGACTTGCAGATGCGGCAGGTATTCCTGTAATAGCGTATGCGCAGGGACTTTTAGGCGATATTGATGTCGTAAGTCTTATGGAAAAACTTATGAAAGTGGATAATATTATAGGTGTAAAATTTACACTTTTAAATTTTTACGATATGAGCAGGATAAAGAGTCTTTGTAACGGGGACATAAATGTAATAAACGGTCCCGATGAAATGCTTATTTGCGGTCTTACTATGGGCGCAGATGCCGGTATTGGCTCGACTTATAATGTAATGTGCCGTGAATTTAAAAAGCTTTATAATGCTTTTACACAAGGTAATATTGAAGAAGCAAGGCAGTTGCAGTTTAAGATTAATAAAGTAATAGAAATAATTATAAAATACGGTGTTATACGCACAGTAAAGCATATGCTGTCTTATGTTGATATTAACGCCGGCGACGCGTGTCTTCCCGCCGCGGCATTATCAGACAAGGAGAAGGAGAATATAAAAGCCGAGCTTAATTCAATCGGTTATTTTAAT
>JAAZGX010000259.1 GCA_012511005.1 Clostridiales bacterium | reverse complement strand
GCTGGTTTTTTAGCGGCGGCTTTCTTCTCTTTTGCGTTTGCTACTACAAACTCCACTGCCTTCTTATATACAATGTCGTTCTCCAAATCAGAAACAGGAATAGATTTTTTAATTTTCTCCGCGTCCATACCGTAAGCTTTCGCGTATTTTTCGATTTCTTCGTTCTTTTCATCTTCTGTCGCCTCCATTTTTTCAATTTCAGCAATTTTCATAAGTGCAAGGCGGAGTTTAACCTGCTTTTCGGCACTTTCATTGTATTGCCCTTTTAAGGCTTCCATATCCATTCCAAGGTATTGCATATACATTTCAAGGCTCATTCCCTGCATTTGAAGTCTGTATTCAAAGTCCCTGATATTATCTTCAACCGCTCTGTCTATCATTACTTGCGGTATTTCAACAACGGTTTTTTCACAAAGAGTATCTAAAATAGCCGATTCAAAAGCGTCATTAGCCGCCTTTTCCTTTTGTTTTAACAAGTTTTCTTTTACATCTTTTTTATATTCCTCAACCGTATCAAATTCACTGACATCCTTTACGAATTCATCATCAAGTGCAGGCAGTTCTTTAACTTTTATTTCATGAAGCTTAATCTTAAACACAGCATCTTTATCGGCAAGCTTTTCGTCATATTCTTTTGGGAATTTCACAGAAATATCAAACTCATCGCCGGTAATATGTCCTATTATCTGCTCCTCAAAGCCCGGAATAAAAGAATTTGAGCCTATTTCAAGACTGTGATTTTCTCCCTTGCCGCCCTCAAAAGCCACTTCATCTACAAAACCCTCAAAGTCTATTACAGCTGTGTCACCATTAGCTACGGCTCTATCCTCAACTGTAATTGTTCGGGCGTTTTGCTCTATAACCTTTTCGATTTCAGCTTTTACTTCGTTAGCCGTTACTTTAACTTCTTCTTTTTCAGCCGTTATTCCCTTATAGTCAGTTACCTCTACCTCCGGCTCTACTGTAACTTTAAGCTCTATCTCCACACCGTCTTTATCAATTTTCTTAACATCAACATCATATGGAGAATCCACAGGCTTTATTTTAGATTCTGCTATCGCGTCTTCGTAAAGCTTTGGATAGAGAATTTCAAGAGCATCCTCATAGAATACCGTTTCGCCGTACATCCTCTCAATTAAAGAACGCGTTGCTTTGCCTTTGCGAAATCCCGGTACAGTGTACCTTTTTCTCGTTTTAACGAACGCTTTTGCCACTGCGTCCTCAAGCTGTGCGGCATCTGCCGTAAGTTTAAGCTCGTATGTATTTTTCTCAGTTTTTTCACAAGATTTAATGCTCATAAGTTTTTTTCCTTTCCGCGGCTTTTATAATAGCCGTATACGCTTATGTATTGTCAACAGCCGAAATATTGTACCATAAAATTATAATAATTTCCACACTTTTTGAAATATTTAACTTCTATTCATTATTTAATGAGTTTCGGACAGAAATTTAGATAGTCAGCGGAGATTAACTCGAACTGTATTCCGTCATAATTAAATCGAGCATTCAGGGGTGAAACAAACCCGTGTAAATGCCCAAAATAGCAATATTTTATATCCTCATCTTTTAAGATGTTAAATATTTCTTTACAAGCGACAAGCTCATTAACGGGCGGATAATGTAAAAACACAATAGGCGCTCCGCCTGTTTTTTTTGCGGCGGTTATTGACGCCTTTAGCCTGCCTGCCTCTCTTTGAAGTATTTTTTCGTCGGGTGCGGCATCATCATAAAACCAGCCGCGCGTGCCGCAAACGGCAGTTTCACCGACGAGGTAAGCGTTATTATGGATAAATTTGATTGAGTGAAATCCGTTATCCTTTACGAAAGCATTCATTTTGCCGAGCGTTCCCCACCAATAATCATGATTGCCTTTTAACAACAATTTATTACCCGTAAGTGAATTGATAAACTCAAAGTCTTTCTTTGCATCAGTTAGCGTCATAGCCCATGAAACATCGCCCGCTATGACTACCGTATCATCTTCACCTACAACACGGCTCCAATTTGAGCGTAATCGTTCTGTATAGTTGTTCCACCCTTTAAATATATCCATAGGCTTTTCACACGAAAATGAAAGGTGAGTGTCGCCTATTGCGAATAAAGACATTTTTCCTCCAAATTAAATACCGAGCATTGAAATTACCGCGTCGGGCATTTCATCAATACTGTAACTGTCACTAAAGCGAACGGGTTTATCTTTTAACCCTGTAAGCTGAACGGGCACCGCCACTTTGCTGATTTCTTCAAGCCGAGACAGCATTTGGAACTCATCTTCAGCTTTAATTTCCCCATTAATTGCCGAAAGTACGGCGCTTGGGAATTTATATGGGCTTGCTGTTGCCGCTATGATTGTAACAGAATTGTCTGCCGTATTCTTCTTATAATCATTATATACTTTTAATCCGACTGCCGTATGTGTATCCGGCAAATAACCGTATTTATTAAAGCAATCTGCTATTGTTAAGAGTGTTTCTTCCTCACCGGCACAGCCGGCGCTGAATAGCTCGGAAAGCTTTGACTTTATGAGTCCGTTTACAGTATATTCGCCGTTTTCCTTTAATTGTTTCATTAAATCATTGACGAGGTCACAATCCTCATCTGAAAGATGATAAATAAGCCTTTCAAGGTTGCTTGAAATTAGTATATCCATAGACGGAGAAACAGTTGTGTAAAACTCTCTGTTTTTATTATAGACGCCTGTGTTTATAAACTCTGTCAATACTTCGTTTTTATTTGACGCGCATATGAGCTTATTTACGGGTATACCCATTCTTTTGGCGTAATAAGCAGCAAGAATATTGCCGAAATTGCCCGTCGGCACTACTATATTAATTTTTTCACCAAGCTTTATTTTACTGTTTTTCAATAAATCACAATAAGCAGAAACATAATAGACGATTTGCGGAACGAGCCTACCCCAGTTTATTGAGTTTGCAGAGG
>JAAZGX010000258.1 GCA_012511005.1 Clostridiales bacterium | reverse complement strand
CTCGAAAAAAAGCGGCTTATTCCAGCCTTTTTCTTTTTTTGCACAACAATACCTCCATAATCATTTAAGCGTTAAGAGTAATAATCCCTAATAATTATTAGCCGGCTCTGCCATAATATACTAATAATAATCCAATAACGCACCCGATAATATTAATTACTGTAAATACTTTTACAATCTTAGTCTCCTTCCAGCCCGACATTTCAAAATGATGGTGAATAGGCGCCATCTTAAATACGCGTTTACCGCGAGTAGCCTTGTAATAAACGATTTGAATAATATCAGAGGCAAATTCTATAACATAAATAATTCCGAAAGGCAGTATAAGCAAAGGGCAGTCTACGGCATAAGCGAGAGCTACTATCATACCGCCTAAAAACATCGAGCCTGTGTCGCCCATCATAACCTTTGCGGGATACTTATTCCACATAAGATAGCCGGCGCACCCGCCTAAAAGGGCGGCGGCAAGAACGCTTATCTCAAAATACTCCCTTAAAGCGGCGGCGACAATAAAAGCGGCGGCGGCTGTAACGGTTACAGAGCCGCAAAGCCCGTCTATGCCGTCTGTAAAGTTTACGGCGTTGGTAGTGCAGTATATTACAAAAATGCCGAAAACCCAAAAAAGTATTCCCATGTCAAAATTGCCGAGGAAAGGAATAAACATATAGTCTGCTTGAACGGCGTAAAGCGAGCCGAGATAACCTATTGACACTAAAAGCTGCAGAAAAGTTTTTTGCTTTATTGTAAGCCCAAGGTTTCGCTTTTTTACTACCATTATGTAGTCGTCCACAAGCCCTATTACAGTAAATCCAAGCGCCATTAATATGCCGCCCCATACCTTTACATTTACTTGTGCTAATTTTAATGAATTGTCATGCTTAAAAGAAATTGTCATATACATAAAAAATCCGACAGCAAAGGCTAAAAGCGTTCCGACAATAAATAGTATTCCGCCCATTGTGGGCGTTCCCTCTTTTTTCTTGTGCCATTTAGGACCTATGTCAAGAATTGTTTGACCGTATTTAAGCTTGTGCAGCCACGGTATAACAATAAACCCCAAAGCATATGAAACAGCAAATCCGACTATTGCAGTAACGGCTAAACTTGCATAAAACATCATAAGTTATCCTTCCTTTTCTTTGAAAAGTTCGTCATATACACGGCTTATCACATCTTCAAGCTTCATACCGCGGCTCGCCTTAAAAAGTACCGTATCGCCTTTTTGCAGCGTATTTATAAGGGTCTGAGACAGCTTTTCCTTTGACATAAAGCTCTCTGCTTTCTTGCACCCTTGCTTTTTGGCTTCCGCAGCAGTGAGCTTTGACATTTCACCGTATGTAAAGACTATATCCGCTATTTCAGAGGCTTTTTCCCCCGACTGCCTGTGGGCGTCTTCGCTGAAGTCACCGAGTTCAAGCATATCCCCAAGTACGGCAATACGCCGCTCACTATGTGTTTGCGAAAGTGTGTTAAGAGCCGCCTTGACGCTTTCCGGATTTGCATTATAGCAGTCTTCAATAAATGTTATGCCGCCCTTTTCCACTATCTTCTGCCGTCTGCCCTCAACCGTGAATTTTTCAATAGCTTTTACACAGTCACAAAGCTCTATTTCCGCCGTAAGCCCCGCTGAAATTGCCGCAAGTGCATTTAGTATATTGTGCCGCCCTAAAGAGGGCACAAATCCTTTAGCGCTTTCACCTTTATAGTGTACGGTGTAATATGAGCCGACGGATGTCAGCTTAATTTCATCTGCTAAAACATCACATTGTTTATTGTCTATACCGAATTTAATAACATCAAAATCATTATTTTTGTAGTCCCTAAGGATTTCGTCGTCACCGTTTAATATAAGCGGCGCGTTTTTTTTAAGACCGTAAAGCACTTCAAGCTTTGCTTTCAGTATGCCTTGCTTTGAGCCTAAATTTTCAATATGTGCCGTTCCTATATTCGTTATAACAGCCGCTGTCGGCTTTGCTAAAAGTGATATTCTTTTTATTTCATCAAAATGGTTCATGCCCATCTCTATAACGGCGGCGCTGTATGAGTTGTTTAATCTGAAAAGTGTTTTTGAAACGCCGATTTCATTATTAAGATTATTTTCATTTGCAAGCGTTTTATATTTTGATGAAAGCACATTTTGAATCATACCTCTTGTAGTCGTTTTACCGACACTCCCTGTAAGGGCGTATAGCTTTATATCAAACCTCCCCCTATATAGGGAGGCTATATCTCTTAACGCTTTGAGCGTGTCACCTACTATAATAACTTTCTTATCAGCGCCGCTGAATTTTGTGCAAACAGCGGCAGAAACG
>JAAZGX010000003.1 GCA_012511005.1 Clostridiales bacterium | reverse complement strand
TTATTCGAAGGAATATACAGCGGCAAGCTTTCATTCGGACCGTTCCTTGTTATTCTTGGATTTTTATTATTAATAGGCATCAACGCCTTGTTTATAATAAAAGGTATAAAAGTTAAATATACGGATGTATCAGAGTATCTTGAAAGAATAGGAATAAGCGCTCCTGCAAAAGCAGAGGCAGCGGCAGAAAAAGAAGAAGTTAAAGAAGAAGCCGCCGTGACTGCAGAATAAAGTTTTTACAATAATTAGGCGGACGATAAACCTCGTCCGCCTAATTGCCTAATTAATTGAGGTGTTCGTTTTGAAAAAGGCTATTGCTTTTTCGGGGGGAGGCTCTAAGGGGAGCTATCAGGTTGGTGTGTGGCAGGCGCTTAACGAATTCGGTTATGAGTTCGATATTGCCGTTGGCACTTCAATAGGAGCGATAAACGCAGGATTTTATGTCCAAGGGGACTATGGGTTGTGCAAAGAGTTTTGGGAAACCTTATCAACCTCCGGCATTATGGGAAACGATTATAAAATTGACAGTAAGCTTATCTCCTTAGCAGAGGAGATGAAGTCAATAAAACCGTTCCTTAAAAGCTATCTTGTGTATAAAGGTGCGGATGTCGTGCCTTTTCGTGAAATGCTGATAAGGTTTATTGATGACGAAAAATTCCTTCTGTCCGATGTTGAATATGCTTTAATAACGGTAAAATTCCCTTCGCTTACGAGCGTTGAAATAACGAAAAAGGACATAATGCCGGGAAAGCTTTTTGACTGGGCAGCGGCATCATGCGCGTGTTATCCGATATTTCCTATGGCGGTTATAGACAATCAATCGTATGTAGATGGCGGGTATTATGATAAACTGCCGATAGCCTCGGCATTTAAGCTTGGAGCCGAAGAAGTTTTTGCAGTAGACATAGGCACAGAAATTTGCCACAAAGAATACTTGTACCACCCGCTCGTAAAGTATATGTACCCGTCTATAGAGCTTGGTCCGTTTATGAGCTTTGAATACGATGTAATAATGAGAAATATGAGGACAGGATACCTTGATGCTTGCAAATTCCTTGGGAAGCTTTACGGGAAAAAATATACATTTAATATAAAAGATAAACGAAAAGAGTTTTTTGAGCTTTTAGCCTACCGATTTATTTCTAAACTATCTGTTATAGAAACATATAGCAAACGCTCGGAAAACATCATAAATAAAAGCGCGGTATCCGCAAGATGTACGCATTTACTTGCGGGAAAACTTTATTACGGTAAAACACCGTTAGATTATCTAATAGCCGCCTTTGAAACTTGTGCTGACTATATTTATGACGGTGATGAGGAAATACTTGATGTCGATAAATTTACAGAGCTTCTGCTTTTAGTTGTTTCAGAATCGGGATTTAAGTTTTCCTCAACCATAGAAAAAAATATAACAGAAATAAAGAAGCTTATAAAAACAATAAATAATCTTCATAAGAAAGAAATAAATCCTAATACAGAGGATATTTTAATTATGCTTGCGGTGTTTACGGCTCTTTGCGAATAAAAAAAGACGGACTTGTAAAATAAAGATTGGCGGTTGAAGTTTTATATATGGTTATAGGTATTGACAGTATTGAAATTGACAGTATTGAAAACTCAATAAAAAGCAGCAGATTTGTTGAAAGAGTGTATGGCGAATTAGAACTTTCTGAGTTAGAGCTATGCGGGGAAAGTCAAAAATCACAACGCTTTGCCGCACTGTTCGCCGCGAAAGAAGCCTTTTCAAAAGCCTTGGGTACAGGAATACGCGGCTTTTCTCTTAATGAAGTCGAGGTTCTTCATAAGGAAAATGGGAAACCATATATCTATTTATCGGGAAATGCCAAAGAATTAGCGCAAAAAACGGGCTACAATTTTGAGATTAGCATAACACACACGAAAAGCGTTGCCACAGCGGTTGTAATAGGGTATAAATGATATGAATATTGATAAAAAAATGGCGCAAAAAATACTGCCACACAGAAAAAGCAATTCTCACAAAGGTACATTTGGCACCGTCCTTATTATCGGCGGCAGTCGTAATATGCCGGGCGCCCCCTGTATCGCCGCCCTCGGTGCGATAAAAAGCGGGGCGGGGCTCGTTAAAATTGCTTTTCCGGATACTATATACTGCGCTGTAACTGCCCACTTATCGGATTGCGTATATTTACCGCTTTATACTAATGAAAACGGAATGATTTCATCTCGCTATTTTTCAGTGCTAACAGAAGAAATGAACAAAGCAAGCTCGATAATAATAGGCTGTGGTATGGGCGTATGCCCTGATACAGAGCTTATAGTGGAATATGTAATAGAAAATACCTGCTGTACCGTTATATTAGATGCCGATGCTCTAAACTGTGTAGCAAAGAACCCCAATATATTAACGAAATCTAAAAGCGGCCTTATACTAACGCCGCACCCAGGAGAAATGGCACGGCTTTTTAAAAAGGAAACAGAGTTTATAAACGAAAACAGACAGTCTGTTTCTTTGTCATTTGCTGAAAAATACGGTGTAACGCTTTTACTAAAAGGGCAAAACACTGTAATAGCCAACAAAGACGGGGATATAAGAATTAATACGACAGGGAATTCGGGGCTTGCTAAAGGCGGCTCAGGTGACTTGCTTTCAGGAATAATAGGTGCGCTCGCCGCCAATACGAACGCATTTGACGCGGCATCATTAGGCGCATATTTGCACGGTCTTGCAGGAGACTTTGCCATAAAAAACCACACACAATACTCCTTAACACAAGCAATTTGTGCCGATTATCTTGGCGAAGCGTTTAAAAGCCTTATTGAATAAATTATAAATGTAGGAGAGGTATATGGAGCAAGATGTACTAAAAAAACTGCATGAACACGAGCTTTTGATACTCAAAAATTTTCACGAATACTGCAAAAAACATAATTTAACATACTACCTTATAGGGGGAGCGTTATTAGGCGCCAAAAGGTATGGCGGCTTTATACCGTGGGATGATGATATTGATGTGGCGATGTTTCGGGAAGATTATAATAAGCTTCAAGCTTTGTGGGAAAAAGAGCCGATAGACGGATGCTTTTTGCAAAGCGGTAAAACTGACCCGAAATTCGCAAGGGGCATACTGAAAATCAGAATGAATGACACAAAGGCATTAGAGTACACAAGCCGAAATATTGATATACATCATGGTATTTATATAGATATCTTTCCTATTGATTATACGAGCAATAAATACAACATAAGAATGGAGATAGTCGGCGGATTAATCAAACGATTACTGTCACTAAGAAGTATTAAAAGCGGGTATAGCGGTACAAAATATTGCAGTATAAAAAGTGTGATAAAACACTTGCTCCCCTTATCGGCAAAACAAATAGATTTATTGATTGAAAAGCTTTCTACAGCCGAAAATGACAAAGAGCGGGAGTTTGCTGTTTTGTGGGTACACAATTACGGTTGGAAAAAACAGCTTCATAAGACAAGTGTATTTGGCAATTCTTGTGAGTGCAAGTTTGAAAACTTTGTTTTCAGCGCCCCTTGCGATACTCATAGTTTTCTTTCTCAGGTGTTTGGAGAAGACTATTTACAAGAGCCGCCCGATGATAAAAAGAAGCTGCCGCACAGCTACATAGAAATAGAATTTAAGGGATAAAAAGAATAGATGTGAGTTAAAAGCTGCCGCAAAATCGCTTGCGGCAGCCTTTTATTAAATTAGTTATCCGCTTGTAAGGTCTGTTTTAGTCTGCTGTACCTCGTCGTCCTTAGCCAT
>JAAZGX010000036.1 GCA_012511005.1 Clostridiales bacterium | reverse complement strand
CTCTCATCAATATTGTCAGCCGTTTTAGCCGTGTCTTCAGAGTTTATGCTTTCATTTTCGGGAATGTTTTGAAATTCATCCATTTATATCATATCTCCTTTACGGTAGTGTTTTTTGTAAGATGCTTATATAATATAGCATTAATATGAACAAAATAGTAAAAAAAAGTAAAAGATTAT
Organism: Clostridiales bacterium; assembly: GCA_012511005.1. Lineage (GTDB taxonomy): Bacteria > Bacillota > Clostridia > Oscillospirales > Acutalibacteraceae > DTU089. Next base: position 3,074 of record JAAZGX010000036.1, on the reverse strand, counting down.
TAAATGCAAGTTCTGTTAAAGGTCTTTTGGTAAGCTTACTGAAAACTCTGTATACTCATATAAAGAACTTTTTACGCTTATATTGCCGTTATGCATATCTATAATACTTTTTGCAATATGAAGCCCAAGTCCAACGCTTTTCGAGTCAGAGCTGCGTGATTTATCGGCTTTGTAAAACCTTTCAAACACATTCTCAATATCCTCTATCGGAATACCGGTGCCGCTGTTTCGGATTGTAAAGAATATTTTTGCATTACTTTCAGACGCGGTAATTATAATTTCGCCGTTTTCATTTGTAAATTTCACCGCATTGTCAAAAAGGTTATATATAACTTGATTTATCATATCCCTATCTCCGTTTATTGTTATGGGAGGAAGAGTATTTAACCCATATACGCCGATTGATTTTTTTGCGATACTTTGCTCAAATCCCTTATACGCATTAAAGATTAATTCTGTGAAATTAAAGCTTTCATATATTAGCTCAAAATTTCCCGTTTCAATTCTTGAGATATTTAACATTGTGTTTACGAGCTTTGAAAGCCTGCTTATTTCATTACAAACTATATTTAGATAGCGGCTTTGCTTTTCAGGAGGTATAGTTCCGTCAAGAATACCGTTTATAAAGCCTCCTATTGTTGTAATGGGCGTCTTAAATTCATGCGAAACATTGGCAACAAAGTTTCTCCTTGAGCTTTCAAGCGTTTCAAGCGCTTTTGCCATAGCGTTAAAGTCCGTTATTAATCTTGTAAGCTCGTCGTTGCCTTTTATTTGCACTCTGTAAGAAAAATCTCCGCCTGCATAATGCCTTGTTGCCTGTGCCATTTCACGAAGCGGCTTTGTCAGCCTGTCTGTAAAAATATAAACTGCTATGGATATTATTGTAAGTGAAAGGGCAGACGCCATAAGAAACATACCGAGGATTTTAAGAGCAAACGGCACCAATTCATCCATTACGGGAGCAGTAGCGACAACGATACCCGTAACGGCGCCGTTTAGATATATAGGCTCAAGCGCTACGGCGTGCAATTGAGCATAAATACCGTCAAGCGTAGAAAACAAGGCGTAACCGCCTTTAGAGGCTTTTGTAACGGTGTTTTGACTTAAATTATAGTTGTTATGAAACAGACAATGCCCGCTGCTTGAAAGAGAAAAATCAGGAGATAATATATCCTTACAAAGCACAACTTCGCCATTTAGGTTACATACGAAAATATCAGCATCAATAGAGCCTGAAATTTGCTCAAGAGAATTACAAATAACGATTGTTGCTCTTTCATAGTCGTTATAAAGCTCTGCCTGACTTAAAGAGTTGGCGGTTGTTTTAGCGATATTTGCTGCATTTTTTTGCAGCATTTCAAGCTTTGTATCTCTCCAATAGTTAACTGTGAAAAGCAGAAGGAAAATACCAATGGCAAGCATACAGATAATAATGACAGCAGAAAATACGGCAAAATACTTCACAAAGAAGCTGCCTTTAACAACAGTTTTTCCATATACTTTAAATTTATCTATCATAGTAATACTTATTTTGTTTCAAATTTATAACCAACACCCCAAACGGTTTTTAACTCCCATTTATCAGACACGCCTTCAAGTTTTTCGCGAAGGCGCTTTACATGGACATCAATCGTTCGAGAGTCACCGAAATATTCAAAACCCCAGACCTCGTCAAGAAGTTGGTCACGGGTGTAAACTCTGTTGGGGTTGCTTGCAAGATGGTAAATAAGTTCAAGTTCTTTCGGCGGTGTGTCAACAACAAGACCACTTACTTTAAGCTCATAATTAGTCAGATTTATTGATAAATTATCATATGAAACCTCTTTAATTGACGAGGAGCTTGATGCGGGAGAATGTGTGCGGCGAAGCACTGCCTTAATGCGCGCAACAACCTCTTTAGTATCAAAAGGTTTTGTTATATAATCATCTGCCCCAAGTTCAAGCCCCAAAACCTTATCAAAGGTTTCACCTTTTGCGGTCAGCATAATTATGGGTGTTTGTGAAGTCTTGCGCATTTCGCGGCAGACTTGCCAACCATCCAGAGAGGGGAGCATAATATCAAGAAGCACAAGGTCCGGTTGAAGCTTTGGAAAAATATTGAGAGCCGAAATTCCGTCATTTTCAATAGTGACATCAAAGCCCTCCTTTTCAAGATACAGACGCAAAAGCTCGCATATATTAGGGTCGTCATCAACTACAAGTATTTTCTCGTTAGCCATATAAACCACCTTTCATGAAAATTATATAACGAATTTAATCTTCGCCTAATTCTTTTTGCTGAAGTTTTTTTCTGTTTCTGATTATTAAAATAAGAGCGGCAGAAAGGCAAATTAACACGACGCTTGCGGCTATTATAATAATAATTGTCCAATTATCTGCAAGAGAGGCTATCCTTTCGAATAGATTTTCTTCCGTTACAGTAATGTTTACCTTGTCAGAGCTTTCGTCTGTATCATAAGCTGTTCCCATCACCTTAACAATTCCAATGCTTCCGTCACGGTAGTGTGTATACTCATAACCGTCAGGCAATGTTTCGTAATTAAACGAGGTAATAATATTACCGTCTTTGTCTATATAATTGCCGCTCGTATCAGTTGAATAGAGTTGATTTAATATGTTGCTTTCAAGCTGTACCACAGAGCTGTTTTCCACTATAATTCCGGGTCCCGTAATTTCGGGTATGAATTCGGACGGCATTGGGAAAAAGGGAAAAGTAGTAGTTTTAGGCGATGTTGTTGTTTTAGTAGGTGAAGTCGCAGCGGACGAGCCTTGTGTAAAGTTAAGTTTGTAAGTTGTTGTTGTTAAATCTTTTCCGTTGCTGTCATAGTATTTAACGATTAAAGATACGGTTTCCTGTGCTTTTCCGGATAGGTTTATTGCCTCATAATTGTCCGCCGGAATTTCCGTACCGTCTCCTAAGAAAAGTCTTACATAGTTTTTACTGTCCGATGTATCATTGGTAACTAAGGGTATTGCTCTGATGAAAATCTGGCTGCGTTTTTCGGTTAGAGTAATGTTATATTCATATATATCGGCATAAAAGTCACTGTCAAGATTAAATCTTTTCGTGTTTT
>JAAZGX010000035.1 GCA_012511005.1 Clostridiales bacterium | reverse complement strand
TCCAACCTTTGCGGCAGGCATAAACTCCTATGAGCAAAAACTTATAAACTATGTCCAAACAAAGTACAAGACCGATAAGGGTACTATTACTGTCCCGAAAGCATACATTAACGCTGCTGAAAATGTATGTAACACCATTGACATTACTGAAGCTCAGTATGATGAAATTATTTCAATTCTTGATGAGGCATATGATTATGTCCTTAAAGAAAAGCTCGTCACTATGAACGACCTTAAAAAGAATGCCGCTGCTCAAGATGTTTTACTTGGCTATGCTGAAAAAGCACTTGCAGTAATTGAATATACAGCTACAGCAGACAGGGCAAGAGGGCTTCTTATCATTAAAGACGCTGACGAAAAAATTGTTGCCCAACTTAAACCGGGTATCATTGTACAAACGGGTGCTAACAATGTTGCGATAGCAGCTTTCTCGGCAATTGCCGTTCTCACTGCTGCGGGTGCCGTTAGCGTAAAGAAATTCCGTAAAGAAGATAATGTCGCCTAACGCAATAACAAATAACAAAAACATAAAAGATTGCCGAAAGAGTTTTCTGATTCTTCCGGGAATCTTTTTATTATGTGGTTACCTTCTTATTTATGTTGCCTTTTTACCCGTAGCTCGTCCGTTTTTAAGTATGTATCGCCTTGCTTTTACCGGCAATACATCTTCTTTAGGAACAAATGCCGATGATATCAGCAGCATCTTTTCAGGCAATACGGGGCGTACAGGAGGAGATATTAAGGCATCTGAAATTGATTATCCCACATGGGGGGACCATTTTGGTACCATTTTAGTTGAAGGTACGAAGATTAATGCTCCGCTTATATTCGGCGACAGTGTCACTCTGCTCAATAAAGGGGCTTGCGTTTCGCTTTATGGCGGTGTTCCGGGATACGCCAAAACCGTTATGGTTTCTGCCCATAACAATACTTTCTTTAGGGATTTGCAAAGTAGCGGAAATATAGGCGCGCTCGTAAATATTGAAACAAACTATGGCAGCTATGTATATCGCATAGTCGAGAAAAAAATTGCCCACCGTGACGATACATCGGCTTATATGTCTTATATTGAAAGGGAAGATGACAAAGAAAATGAATTTCTTATTATCTACACCTGCCAAAAGGAAAACGGTGTATCAATATCAAAATACAGATGTTATGCGTTTTGTGAATATGTTTCAGGTCCGATGATAGATAAATATAATTAAAGGGTGAGCTTGTGAGCAAAAAGACTAATTCAACAAGAAAAGTTATTATAACGCTTCTGTCCTTTTCATTATCTGTTATTCTTGCTTTAACGGGTCTTTTATCTGTCGTCTTTTTATCCATTTTAAGTCCGCGCTTTGTAGGAAAATCTCTGCAAAAATCAAGCTTCGGTGCAATAGAGCTTCCTCGAATTAAAGAGCATTTCATATCATACGGGGCTGCGGGAAATGTTGACGAAGCTTTCTTTACCGATTATTTTGAAAAAAATATTACGGCAGAGACTATAACAAATGATATGGCTAAATCCATTTATGCAATTTATAACGGCAGCAAGGAAGAAAATAATACCGAATTTTCTGACGCTCTTTATAACGCTTTATATAAATACGCAGAAGAAATGTATATGGATGTCGGCGATAAAGAAATCCGTGAGGGTATACGCCAATTTGCTAACGATTTAACGGCGCTTTATAATCGGTATATTTCTTTTCCTTACAGCGAAAGTATTTCGCCCGTTATAAAAAAAGCAGTAAAGCTGACGCCTTTGGCAATCGCGGCAACGGCGCTTTTATCAATAGCTATTATAGTCGTTATATTTTTAAGCTACAAAGAAAAGCTTAACGCTTTTCTCTATTTTGCATCAGCCGCCGGCGGCACAGGTCTTATGCTGACCGTTTTTCCTTTATTCATCCTTATTACAAAACAGGCGGAGAAGTTTACACTTGCAGATGAGGCGTTTCGCTCTTTCTTTATAAAGGTTATGAACGGATTTACAATTAACACTATTATCTGCGGCATTGTTTTTCTTTTAATATCCGCTGTTTTTTACTTTCTCTCATTCAATAAAAAAAGTAAAATATAGTAAAACTATTATATATTGAAATAATTGTGTCATAATATAAGCGAAAATGCGACGGTAAATATGCCGCTGTAAACATCTGCTTGAATTTATAAATTTCAAGTATATAAACTTAGGAGGTTTATATTATGACAACAATAGCAACGCAACTAAGAGACAAATTTGAGGAACTTCCAATCGAGCTTAAAGACTACATTAAAGAAAAAGATGTCACCATTAACAATATGGCGGACCTTATGAAGGTTTTAGAGGATATCACAAACGAATCAGAATAACCTTTATAAAAGATGAAAAGGTATGTTCGGATAAAATGCGGTGCGTTTTGTTCGCCAATGAAAGACTGACGCCTTTTTCGTAGATATTTTTCGCCTTTGATTTTATCAGGGGCAATCTTTATATTCATATTTAAAAGGAGCGTCATAATGAAAGAAATCACTTTTACGCACATTCACAAGGAGAATGCCGTGCAGTTTAGGCGGCTTTATACTGTATGCTCCGTATAAAATAAAAACCTTAAAGCACCACGGCGAGTATCCTTTAGGTAAAAGGGTCTTTAAGAAGCTCCTGCGCGACATTATCGAAAACGCCGCGTCAGAAAGCTATGATGTTCAAAATAATCATATTGTCGTCATGCACGCGGGCGGTAAAATTATCGGCTTTGCTATTTTTACCCTTCGCGCGAAAGAGGTTGTCGTTCTCCCGTACCCCTATGGCACCGTCGGCGACTTTTGTATCTTACCGAAATACCGGAGAAAAGGCTTCGGCCGCCGGCTTTACGCCTATGTGGAAAGTATTTTCATAGAAAACGGCGTACAGGTTGTTTTCTTGTATCCCGACCCTGTCACGGGAACTTCGTTCTGGGAGGCTATGGGCTATGTGGATACGGGCTTAAATAAGGGTGTGGGCAGATATCTTGTATATAAAAGGCATTTGATTGTAACCGAAAACACGCCTCAAATTGACTGTGCCCTATCCGCTTTAGCTTCAGATACGGATTTTTGCACCGTCAATCCGTATAATAAACACCAGCTCAAGGAGCTATATCCTATCTGGCTTAACTATTGGCATGAAACAATAGAAAGCCATGAAAGCCGAAGAAAAATTAAAAAGCGTTTAATCAACAGGGTACGCTTTGCCCGCAAAACACCGAAAAATCACTTTAACGCACTATACTATAAGGGTAAAATCATCGGGTTTTCATGGTTCGGCGTCTACAGCGGCAACAAGGACATGAATGATAACAAAGAGTACGGCTATATACTCGAATATGCTATTTCCCCACAGTTCAGGCGCAAAGGCTTCGGAACTGCGATGAACGAGGAAACGGAGAGATGTCTTTTACGCGATGGAGTTAGCTGCGTCTATCTGACACCAGACGCCACCACCGGCTTGCCTTTTTGGAAAGCGATGGGCTATACCGACAGCGGTATTAAAACACATGGGGAACAAAAGGCTCTGTATGTAAAAGCGATTTATAAAGAGCAAGTATTGCCTATTTAATGATTTCCTATTATATTAGTTTTAATAATATACACGAATGGGGGAATTGCTATGAAGGAAGAAAATGCGCACAAAGAGATTTCTATTGAAACGAACAGCAACACCGAAAATAGTGTTCCGGAAAATGAGCGAAAAGGATGGATGACAACACGAACAGAGCGTGCCGACTACGGACTGTATTTATTAGGTCAAAATGTAATATACACCTTAGTAAGCAACTTTTTATCAACATATCTGCCTATGTGCGGAATAGACAACAAAAAATCCGCTCCCGTGCTTTTAGTTGTAAAAGCGTGGGACGCAATTAACGATATTGTATTCGGCGGTATCTTTGATAAGGTGAAATTCAAAAAGGGGAAGTTTATGCCATGGATTAGGATTTCCTTAAT
>JAAZGX010000257.1 GCA_012511005.1 Clostridiales bacterium | reverse complement strand
CGTTAACACAAATTTCAAGATTTGCCCTTCCGATTTTCGGCAAGGCAACGATAATATCAACAGAGCCTGTCGCCGGTGTTCCTGTGCTTACCGTTAAATTTACTTTTGTTTTCTTATCAACTTCTATGTTTTCTTTTGGGTCCTGTGAAATAATGACGCCTTCCGCAAGCTCGCTGTTAACATTTCTAACATCACCTAATGTCAGTCCCAAATAATTAATGATTTCTTTAGCCGCTTCAAGTGTTCCGTCTGTAAGCTTAGGCATTACGATTTTATTTGTCATTATTTCCGAAGATACAAATACCGAAACCGTAGAGCCTATAATAGCATTCTCACCAAGCTCCGGACTTGTTTTAATAACCATTCCCACGGTTACAGTCGGGTCCTCCATCGCTATTCTTACAACGGAGAAACCCTTTTCGCTAAGCTTAAATTCCGCCTCCGCAAAAGTCAGTCCCACTACATTCGGCACCTGTATAGTCGTGCTTTCGTTTACTACAGAAAGCTTGATAGTTGCGCCTTTTGTTATTTTTTGACCTGCCTCCGGCTCTTGCTTAAACACCGTGCCCGGCTCAAAAGCAGAATTTGATTGATAGCTTATCTCAAAATTATAAAGGTCTTTATACTCGGCGTTGTCCTTTATCTCCTGTAAATAGTTTTTTCCTACAAAAGTTACGACTTCAATTTTTTTACCGGAGAAGATAGTGCCGTTATTTGCAAGCTGAATAAGTATAAATATTGCCGCCGCTATTATTAGGCTGAATACTATGCCCGCAACGATAGGAATAACTTTGTTTTTTCCGTTTTGCTGTGCTTCTTCCTCAAAAGCATCAAGCTCTGCAAGCGGATTTACTGTAGCCTTTGTCCTCGTTGTATTAACATATTTTGTCGGCTCATTGTCAACAAAATATGTGTAATCGAACTTGATTAACGGATTTCTTTTAAATTCTTCAAGATCCAAAAGCATTTCCGCGGCTGACTGATAACGGTCACGCGCTACTTTTTGCATCGCTTTTATTGTTATTTGTTCAAGTCCTATAGGTATTTCCGGATTGATTTCATGCGGCATTTTCGGCTCTTCATTTACTTGCATTAACGCGACTGATACGGCAGAATCGCCTTGAAACGGCAAAGTGCCCGTCAGCATTTCATAAAGCACTACGCCAACGGAATAAATATCCGCCTTGTCGTCCGTAAGCTCTCCTTTTGCCTGCTCCGGACTTATATAATGCACAGAGCCGATAGCACTTTCCGTCATACTGCGCGTTTCACCTCTGCTAAAGCGCGCTATTCCGAAATCTGTCACTTTAATTGTGCCGTTTTGAAGAAGTAAAATATTTTGCGGTTTTATATCGCGGTGAACAATGCCCTTATCGTGAGCGTGTTGAAGTGCCCTTAAAATCTGAATAACAAAATGCAAAACTTCTTTCCATGGAATTGTTTTTTGCTGCTCTATGTATTCTTTTAATGTAATACCCTCAATATATTCCATAACAATATACTGCAACCTGTCCCCAAAGCTTACATCATAAACTTTTACAATATTTGAATGAGAAAGTACGGCTATTGCCTTGGATTCGTTTTTAAAACGGCGTCTGAACTCCTCGTTAGCAAGGAATTCCTCTTTAAGTATTTTAACGGCAACCGTTCTGTCATCAATGTTATCATACGCCTTGTAGACGACGGACATACCGCCTACTCCGATAATTTCTTTTATTTCGTATCTTCCGTCAAGTCTTTTCCCAACATAGTTATCCATATCTTCACCTCTACGCAATCGTTACTACTGTAATATTATCCTTGCCGCCGTTTTGCTTTGCAAGCTGCACGAGCTTTTCTGCAAGTATATGATATTCAGTTTCTTCGGCAACCTTAGCTATTTTCTCGTCGCTAAGCGAACCTGTTAAACCGTCTGTACAAATAAGAAGGCAATCGCCTTGTGAAAAAGGGTGTTCTGTAAAATCCACATTTATATATTCATCAACGCCAAGAGCGCGTGTAATAATATTGCTTCGCGGATGATTTTGTGCCGCTGCTTGCGTTATTGTGCCGCTGTCTACAAGTTGCTGAACAATTGAATGGTCATGCGTAAGACGCATTAAACCGTCTTTGTTTATAAGGTATGCTCTGCTGTCCCCCGCGTGCGCTATATATGCCGTATCATTCTTGATAATTGCCGTAACAACAGTAGTTCCCATACCCTCAAGCTCCGAGTTTGAGCGTGAAATATTGTATATTCCGATATTGGCGGCATTAAGCACGGATTGAAGCATATTTTTAATTGAATTAGACTGCATATCCACGCGAAATTGCTCCGAAAGTTGTTCATAAATCAGTTTTACCGCAAGAGAGCTTGCAATATTGCCGCCTTTTGCACCACCCATGCCGTCACATACAACAGCTACGGCTACACCGTCCGATAATTCACCGGTGATATACGCGTCTTGATTTGTTGAGCGAACGAGCCCTTTGTCGGTTTTTGCAATCAGTTTCATACTAATTCACCACTTCCGTGTCTGCTCTTTGTGGTCTATTTCTTTCATTCTGAGTTGACCGCATGAAGCATCTATATCATCCCCAAGAGAGCGCCTTATTGTAACATTTAACCCCTCATTTTTAAGGATTAAATAAAAGGCTTCTATGCGGCTTTGATTGCTTTTAATGTTGTTCTTGCCTAAAACTTCATTTACGGGGATTAAGTTAATATGGCACAGAAGTCCCCTAAGTAGCTGTACTAACTCATAGGCGCAATCGTCGCTATCATTTACGCCTGAAATCATAGTGTATTCAAAGGTGACGCGCCGCGAAGTTGTTTTTGCGTAATAGCGGCAGGCAGTTAAAAGCTCAATAATGCCCCACTTTTTATTTATCGGCATAATAGACGAGCGTATATCGTCATTAGGTGCATGAAGGGAAACAGAAAGCGTAATACCCAAATTAAGTTTCGCAAGCTCATATATCTTTGGTACAACACCGCTTGTGGATACTGTTATCCTCCTCATACTGATATTTTGACCTGAAGGAGAGGATATTAAACGGAGAAACTTTATAACATTGTCATAATTATGAAGCGGCTCACCCATTCCCATTAAAACGATGTGCGATATTTTTACCCCTAAATCTTTTTGTGCCGCATAAACTTGCGCCAACATTTCAGAACCCGTTAAATTACGCTTGTACCCAAAAATACCTGATGCGCAAAATGTGCAACCGACTTTACAGCCTATTTGAGTTGAAACACAAATTGAATAGCCATATTTATATTTCATCACTACGCATTCAACAAGCTCCCCGTCTGACAGCGAAAACAGGTATTTCACCGTACTATCATACATTGATTTCTGCTTTTTTTCAATAGAACAATGAATTATGACAAAATTGTCACTTAATTGTAACAATAAATCTTTAGGGATATTCGTCATTTCATCAAAGCTTTTAACACACTTATTATGCAGCCAATCAAAAATTTGCGCCGCCCTGTATTTCGGCGCTAAAAGAGCCCCGACAGCCTTT
>JAAZGX010000256.1 GCA_012511005.1 Clostridiales bacterium | reverse complement strand
ATAAGGGCGGCATATGCCACGGGCAGAGGAAAAGTGGTTGTGCGCGCAAAGGCGGAAATAGTTGAGGATAAAAACGGCAGATTTAAGATTATAGTTACTGAAATCCCCTATTTAGTCAATAAAGCAAAGCTTATAGAATCAATCGCAAACCTTGTTAAAGATAAAAGAATAGACGGTATATCAGATATAAACGATTATTCCTCAAATAGAGCGGGTATGCAGATTGATATTGACTTAAAGCGTGACGCAAATCCGCAAGTCGTACTTAACAGGCTTTACACATATACTCAAATGCAAACAACATTTGGAGTAATTATGCTTGCGATTGTAGGCGGTGAGCCTAAAATCCTTTCACTCAAAGAGGTTTTACAGCACTATATTGATTATCAGTGTGAAATTATAACGAGGCGCACGGAATTTGACCTTAAAAAGGCACAAGAAAGGGCGCATCTTCTTGAGGGACTTTTAATTGCTCTTGACTTTATTGATGAAGTAATTAATATTATTAGAAATTCACCCGACCAACCCATAGCTAAACAAAGGCTTATAGAGCGTTTTGAGCTTGACGATATACAAGCACAAGCAATAGTTCAAATGCGCCTTGGGCAATTAACGGGAATGGAAAGGTCAAAAATAGAGGACGAAGTCGAAAGCCTAAAGGAAAAAATAATAGGGCTGCTCGAAATTTTAGGCTCGCGCGATATTATACTCGGCATAATAAAAACAGAAGTCAAAGAAATATCCGACAAGTTTGGCGACGAAAGGCGTACAAATATAGAGTCTGTCAGCGGTGAAGTGGATATAGAGGACCTTATTCCGGAAGAAACTTGTATGTTCACATATACCACAATGGGCTATATAAAAAGACAGAATATTGATGAGTACAAGCTGCAAAAGCGCGGCGGCAGAGGCGTTAAGGGTATGACGCGCCGTGAGGACGATGTGGCGGAGACAATGTTTATGTGTTCTACTCACGAGTTTGTTATGTTCTTTACCACAAAGGGCAGAACATACAGATTAAAGGGCTATGAAATACCGGAGGGGAGCAGAACGAGCAAGGGAATTAACATAGTAAACATCTTACCGCTCGAACAGGGCGAAAAGGTTTCTGCTATGATTAGAGTACCGGCTATTGAGGACGAGAAATATATTTGCATGGTTACGCGGAGAGGCGTTATAAAAAGAACAGCGCTTGATGCATATAAAAATGTACGGAAAACCGGCGTTATCGCAATAAATCTTGATGACGAAGATGAGCTTGCGTGGGTCAAACTTACGGACGGTGACAATGACCTCCTTGTTGCAACGAAAAAAGGCATGAGCATACGATTCAGTGAAAAAGACTGCCGTCCCATTGGCAGAACGGCAAGAGGCGTCAAAGCAATTACATTGGCACAGGGTGACGAAGTCGTCGGAATGTCTGTACTGCGTGAAGGCGGCAAGATTTTAACGGTCAGCGAAACGGGGTTTGGAAGAAGAAGTGACGAGAGTGATTATAGAAGGCAATCAAGAGCAGGCAAAGGACTTATAAACTACAAGACGAAAAAATACGGCGAAGTTGCCGCTATTAGAGTAGTAGACAATGACGATGATGTAATAATTATTTCAACAGACGGTATAATTATAAGAATACCCGCCGAGGAGATAAGAGAATGCAGCAGACCTTCAAAAGGTGTTATTGTTATGAAAGTAAACGAGGGCGAAAAGGTTGCGACGCTTTCAAGGGTTTTGGGCGAGGACTTGGAGGATAACGAGGGTGATATTGACACCGGCATAGACACCGAAACGAGTGCCAAAACAGGCATCGAAGCAGATACAGATACCGAAACGGAGGATATGTGATGGGTAATAATGACGATAAGCTTAACCCCGAAAAGCAAGAAGAACAAGAAATAGAAAAAGAGAACGAACAGCAAGAACAGCAGGAAATAAACGAGGATATAGATGAAAATCCCGTTGAGCCTAATGAAAATTCTTTGGATGATAAAGAGCTGACAGATAATAGCGGCGACACATCGGCAAGTATAGATGAAAACGATAAAAAAGAGCCTTTTTATAAAAATAAAAGAACTATTATAATAGTTTCCTCTATACTCGCCGCCATTGTTTTAATCGTAGGGCTTGGCGGTATCTATGTAAAACTGAAGCTTGGGAAACTCAATACCGGTGATGAGGATGACCCGTGGACAGATGACCAAATTGCCGAAGAAATTGATTTTTCTACGATAGACGCCGACTTAAACTCAACGGGATTTAAGGAAAGCATTAAAGAGTGGGCGACAAACGGCGGGGAAATAATGACGAGTGAAAATGTTATTAACATTTTAATCATTGGGTATGACAGCAGAAGCAACAAGTTTGCAGGCAACACTGATACTATTATGCTTTTAAGTCTTAATAAAAAGACAAAGACAATAACACTTTCATCTATTTTAAGAGACACATATGTTTATTATGAAACGGATACGGGAAAATCCGGTCATACAAAGATAAATGCGCTTTGCAGTATAGGCGGCACAAAACTTTTAATGGATACAATAGGAACTCATTTTAAGGTTAAAGTTGATAAATATGTCGCTGTAAACTTTGCGTCATTTGAAAAGATTATAGATGAAATAGGCGGAATTAATGTGCCTGTTCAAAAGTATGAAGCAAACTATTTTAATTTATCTCATAAAGAGGACCCCATAACAACATATGGGGACAGCGTTCATCTTAACGGTTATCAGGCGCTCGGTTTTTGCAGAATAAGAAAGTGCGATGCTGACGGTGATATAAGCCGTACAAGACGGCAGCAAAGCGTTATAAAGGCAATTATAAATAAGGCATCTTCTGCAACAGTTTCAAAATTAGATAACTATGTTGATGTAATGCTGCCATATGTAACTACGAACTTAAAAGACCAAGAAATAATTTCTATGGGGACAAAGGCGCTGCTTATGAAATGGTATAGTTATGACATTCAAAGTATACAAATCCCTACGGAGGAATCAAGGTACGGTTATTCAGGCTCAACATGGATATGGGCAGTTGATTTCCCGCTTGCGGCGCAGGCGCTTCAAAGTGCGATATATGGCAGAACGAATATAGAGCTTACGGAAGGCAGAAAGACGATTATTGACAAACTTCATGGCTCAAGTAAAGGAACGGGCAGCAGTTCTGCTTTGGCAAAACCGTCAACCACACAAAGAGAAAAGGATGTAAATAAAACGACGACAGAAGCAACTACCGTAACAGAAAGTGTGCAGAGTACAATAGCGGAGCCTCAAACCAGTGAAAGTCAGACTGTAAGCAATACCATAGAAGAAGAAACCACCGCTGAAAGTACAACGATAGAATCTACAACGAAAGCGGCAGCTTAAAATATATGAAAAATGAAAATACAAACCCCGAAAGGGTTATAAAAAGAAAAAGCTATTATGGTTTTGCGCGCAAGTACCCCGGAAGCGCACCCGGCTCTTATCTTATAGGAGATAGCTTAAAAGTAAAGCGAAATCAAACACTAAAAAAAGTGTTGGGCGCGGTTATTCTTTTCTT
>JAAZGX010000034.1 GCA_012511005.1 Clostridiales bacterium | reverse complement strand
TCTCCAAAATCCCACGCCTGATAACGGTGCGTTTCCGTAGCCGATTACTATTATGTTCACAGGCTCTGCTCAGGAGTGATGGTGACATGTACTCGCATACACCGACTTACAGCAACCGCCGGTTCTCTTTGCTATTTAAGTACGCACTTCTCCGTCTTTGCATTTAGTTATATACCAAAAAGTTTACTCTTTTAATTGATATTTGTCAATCTTTTTTGTATTAATTATAGCTTTCGCGTGATTTTTCTTGAATTAAAAGCGTGTCTTTCGTTGCGTTTAGGATTTCTGCTGTAGAAAGCTCAGTCTTTTTACCTTTTACTTCGGCTAAAAAATCATCAAACGGGTTTTTCGTGGGGGCAGTACCTTTTATTACTTCAACATTTTTGGCTTTATTTAAGCTTAAAGACACATCATCATCTGTTGCCCGAAACTCCATAATCCCGTTTTCGCCCCAGAATGTAAACCGCCAATTAAAAGGTATATCATAGGAAATTGAGGAGGGCATAGAATAGGAAACATCAGCAATAAGCCCCGCGCCGCCGTCAAGAACGGCTAAAAACTGTGCAGAGTCTAAAAAACTCGGCACCTCTTTAGCGTAAGCGTTAAAGCACCTTGCCGCCGTTACCTCTTTTACGCCTTTTTTCGTTATATATCTTATCAAATCAATGCCGTGAACAGCTATATCGTTTATCGTGCCGCCGTGCTTGCCCTTTTCAAAATACCAATTAGGGCGCGCGCCATAGTTTAACGCGTGCTGACCGCCAAAGGATATGTTATGTATTTCACCAAGCTTTCCGCTTTCTGCTATCTCTTTTGCAGCGGCTGCTGCGCCGTGGCATCGCAAATCAAGAATACAGCCTATATAAAGACCTTTTTCTTTTACGAGCCTTTCTATTTCATAAAACGCTTTGAGCGTTGTGCAAATGGGTTTGTCCGAATACACATTTTTATTAGCCTTTAGCGCTTTTATTATCTTCTCATCTCTTGCCGCGTAATAGTCGCCTATAATCACAGTATCTATATCGGCGCTTTTCAGCATATCGTCATAGTCGGAATGTGTTATTTCTATTTCGTTTTCTTTAGCCTTTTCTATTGATTTGGCGTCAATTTCACAAGCTGCCGTAATATTAATATCCTTTATCGTGCGTATATGCCTTAATGCCGAAAAAACATGACCGTGTCGAAAACCTGCAAACGCAACATTCATAGCTTCACCTCAATTTTTAAGACTTTGTAAGGGCGCAGGAATTCTGCCGCCTCTTTTTACAAATATTTCTGATGATAAATTGCTAACAGGCATAACGGGACCGCTGCCTAAAAGACCGCCGAACTCAAGCATATCGCCTGTCTTTTTGCCGATAGCAGGTATAACTCTTACGGCTGTGGTTTTTGAGTTTACCATACCAATAGCCGCTTCGTCCGCTATTATTGCCGATATGGTTTCAGGCGCTGTGCCGCCCGGAATGACTATCATATCTAACCCGACAGAACAGACAGCAGTCATCGCCTCAAGCTTTTCTATTGAAAGCGCACCTTTTTTAACGGCGTTTATCATACCCTCGTCTTCACTGACGGGAATAAAGGCACCTGATAAACCGCCGACATGAGATGATGCCATAACCCCGCCTTTTTTAACGGCATCATTTAACAAAGCAAGCGCGGCAGTCGTGCCATGCGTACCGCAGACTTCAAGCCCCATTTCCTCTAAAATGCGGGCGACAGAGTCGCCGACGGCAGGAGTAGGCGCTAAAGAAAGGTCAACTATTCCGAAAGGAACACCGAGCCTTTTTGAAGCCTCTGTTGCTACTAACTGACCTACACGGGTAATCTTAAACGCCGTATTTTTAATAAGCTGCGCAACGCTTGATAAATCCATATCCTTTGGCACTTTTGCTAAGGCAGAGCGCACAACACCGGGACCCGAGACACCTACATTTACAACTTTATCCGGCTCTCCTATTCCGTGGAATGCCCCTGCCATAAACGGATTATCCTCCGGTGCGTTGCAAAATACAACGAGCTTTGCCGCCCCTATACAGTTATCTTTCTCCGTCTTTTTAGCAGTTTTATGTACAATTTCGCCCATAATACGAACAGCATCCATATTAATACCCGCTTTTGTAGAGCCTATATTAACGCTTGAGCAAATACGGCTCGTAACGCTAAGAGCGTCCGGAATAGCTTCTATTAACTCCCTGTCACCCGATGAAAAGCCTTTATGAACGAGGGCGGAAAATCCTCCAAGGAAATTAACTGCGCATTCCTTTGCCGCCTTTTCAAGTGTAAGCGCAATTTTTACCGCATCTCTATTACTGCACGGTGCTAAAATTAAGGATATTGGCGTTACCGCTATCCTTTTATTTATAATCGGTATGCCGTATTCCTTTTCTATCTGGTTTGCGACGGGCACAAGATTTTCTGCACTTTTTGTTATTTTATCATATATTTTGCCGCAAAGAGTATCTATATCCTCACTGCAGCAGTCAAAAAGTGAAATGCCCATTGTTACCGTTCTGACATCAAGGTTTTCTTCTCGTATCATCGTTATTGTTTCAAGTATGTTCTTTGCGCTAATCATATATTAACTCCTGTAACTCAAATTGTGTGCATTGTGTTAAAAATATCCTCATGCATCGTGTGTATGGAAAGGTTTTTCGTCTTTGCAAGAGCCGTTAGCTCATCCGCAAACCTCGTAAATTCAATCGTACTCTTTTCAATATCCACAAGCATAATCATCGCAAATAAATCCTGCAAAATAGATTGCGTGACCTCAAGAACATTTATATTATGCTCGGCACATTTTGACGATACCGACGCCAGTATACCGACCGCATCTTTTCCTATTACCGTAATTACTGCACGCATTTTCATTTTAATTTTCCTTTCAATTCTGTTTTAATCCATTGACGGCTTATCCTCAAAGGAAAGCTCCTCTACATTTTCAAATTTCGCCCAGCCGTCTTTATCAGGCAGCTCCATATAAACATTGTTTCTAATAACTACATTCTTTGTGTTTTTAATGTTGTATGCCCGACTTTTACCAAGATAAAAAAGATTATTCTCAATAAGAATGTTTTCGTGTACCGCTCCCTCGTTTTTCTTGTTTTGCGGACAGATGTAAATCACATTTCCGTCACAGTTCATAAACGCGTTACCTCTGATAGTAACATCCTTTACAGGTCCGCTTTCATACCAGCTTGAGGCATCATTTGCAATAAGTATGCCGTTTTCTCCCGTATTGAGAAACTTGTTGCCCTCAACAATAACCTTTCCCCTCGTAGTAACGAGCAGTCCGCGCGTTACAATTCTGTTTACAGTGTTTCCCGAAAACAAGAAATCGGGGCAGGCAGAGATATTTTCAACACAGTCGCCCGTTTTTACGGGTATTTCCTCTGTATCAAGCGTCAATTCATATGTATATAAATTTAACATTTCAGCCGATAGAACGGTTGCCGTGCCTTTTTCTATCAACGAGGCGGAGTCTATAAACGCTATTGTATCACCCTCAAAAAAGCATAGAAAGCCATAGCTTTGCGGATGGCAAAACTTCACCTTTAATGCATTGCCTTTAATTTCAACTATCTTAAAATTAAAGCCGTGTACATTAACGGTATCATCGCCTGCCGCATCAAAATTACTGCTCGTTATTTTAACCTCTCCGCGGCACATACTGATTTGTACAAAGTCCGCCATTGAAGTAAAATCAACCTCACTCGTTTTTTTGGGTGAAAAATCGATTTTATCAAGCTGTATATCCGTGCAGTTTTGCGCTACGAATGCAAGTGAGCGATTATGGCGCTGCGACACATTTTGCAGCATAATTTTTTTCGTATTTTGAGCGAATATGCCGACATTCGTTCGCCTTGTTGAATAAACATAAAAAACCTGTCCCTCGCAAAGCTTTACAGGGCTTATGTATCTTACTCTAAAAACTCTTGGCGCAATTTCTTTTATAGATACAGAGTTTTTGAAAGGGTGGGCACCATATCTTACAAGATGATTGAAATTATCAGGGCAGGCGGTAGGCGTCCAATAACCTCCCATTCGGTGCTTTACAAAATCGGTTTTATAATCCGTTCCGTAAAAATAATATTTGCCCCTTTTCTCGATATAATCGCTTTGCTCGTCAAGCTTAAATGTGGCATAAAACGGAGAAGCTTTTATTACCGTGAATTTATGTACATTCGGCTTAATAGTTTCAATATTTATGTTTCTTAATTTTATGTTTTCACAGTTATCTATAACAATATTCGTAAACCTGCCGTCTAAAAGAAATGTTCCGCCGCTGCCGTCAATTTCTAAGTCTTTTAGGTTTTCTATATTTATTGCAACTTTATGAATATTTTTTTCTTCCGACGCTCTGTACTCATCTTCTCCAATCGTGTTTGTTATGTAAAGCTTGCGCGACACAGCGTTTTTAGACGAAAAATAGTATACACCTTTTGGAAGAACGAGCTTTTTTTTCGCAACATTCTCTTTTAAGGCTAAAAGCATATTATTAAATTCAACCGTGATGTCCTTTGAAGGTTCTATGCCGTATATTTCAGGATTTATAAGCATTTTTTCACCGCTTAAATAAATTATTGGATAAAAAAGTTATTACTTTTGATTTTTTATATTGTACCATAAAATAAAACGCATATCAATAATTTTAAGACAAAGAAAACCTCCCGTCCGGCATTCACCCGACGGGAAGCGTCTTTAGAAGTTATTTCATTCCGTTTTCATATGCCTCAATCATCTTTTTAACCATCTGACCGCCGACAGAACCTGCCTGCTTAGATGTAAGGTCACCATTGTAACCCTGCTTAAGATTTACGCCAACTTCACTCGCAGCCTCCATCTTAAACTTATCAAGAGCCTCTCGAGCCTGAGGTACTAAAGCCTTGTTGCTTGCCATTTCTGTTACACTCCTTACCTTTAGAAATTTTGCGTTTGCATTCATATTGTGAGTTTTCTACTCAGATTTATTAGAGTAAGTTTTTTCTAACCATAACAATTTATTGCAAACAATAATTATAAAAACACACAAACAAGAATACGCTAATATCTTTCTCATTTAAGATAAAATAATTCAACTTTTACACAGTAAAACCTGTAAATGAATTTTCATTTTTATGTAACAAAACGCTTTAATTTTCTTTTTTATCACTCATATTAAAAATGAGTTCACCGCCGCACATAAGCTCTGACATTTTGATACGATAATCAAAAATTTGTTTTCCGTTTATGAAAACACTTTTAACATATATATTTTTGTCGCTGTTGCCATTAACTTTTATTTTTAATTTTTTATCGGACGAAAGGCAAACTTCCGCACTATTTACGAACGGCGAGCCTAAAAGCACTATATCGCTTCCCGCTACGGGAAATATACCTAAAGCACACAGCACATAGTATGATGATAACGCTCCCGAATCATTATTACCCGGCAGTCCTCCTCTGCCAAAAGTAAACATATATTTCATACCGGCGCGTATTACTTCGCATGTTTTATCGTGCCTGTTCGCAAAAATATATGAATATGGCGCTTCCATATCTGTTTCATTGTTAAATCCTTGAAACCTGCCAAGCCCAATCCCCGCTTCTACATGTGCGTAATTATATGGATTTAACGGCTGTGTCACTTTTTCTTTACCGAAACCGAAAAAGTTATCCATAAGCTTTACAAAGTTTTCGTTTCCGCCTGCCAAAGCAATCCTGCTCTCCATATCCGCATGTTGGCGAAAAGAATAATTATAAAGCGTACCCTCGTAGTAACTTGAATTATCGTCTAAAAGCCCCGTTTCTTTTGAATATACATTCTTCCATTTTGAAGCATGAGAAAGAAAAAGTTTCTGAAGCTTTGCGTCGCCGATTTCTTTTGCCGCTTGTGCGGCATATGCACAAGCGTCCGCCATATCGAGAACAAATGTATGAGATTTGCATTTACCGTCTACTGTAAAATCCTTTTTATCCTCTGAAAGAAGGTCTGTTTTAATTGCTTTTAGCATGCGGTTAGCATCTATATTTAAGCCTGTTCTGTACGCCGATAATAAAACATAAGCGCCGAGCATTCTGGCTTGAAATTTTGACTCGTCATAATTCGCGTTAAGCCCGAAGCTATTAGGAAGAAATTTAAGCTGCTCGCATACCCTCAGAAGAGTTTCAACTATTTGCTCGCCTTCTTTTTTGTATAAAAGAAACACAAGCGGCAAAGCAGTTTTATACATATCCCAAAGCGTATTAAAATCAAGCATAAACGCGCCGTCATCGTCATAAATAAAGCTCTCGCCGTACCAATTTGACGGTTTTATAAGGGAGTGGTAAAAGTTTGAGTAGAAAATACCGCGAACTTCTTCACTTTCTGTTTCTATGTGAATTTTTGATAAATAAGCGTTCCATTCGTCATACGCTTCTTTTCGAGCTTTGTCAAAACCTTTTTTCTCACTTAAAGCCGAAAGCGCTTTGTCAAATCCTTTAACTGTGAGCGCAAGTGAAACTTCTGCCGTCTTTTCACCTGCTTTCAATTTGTAAACCGCCCTGTTCTTTTTATCAATAAAAAAACTGCCGTCTTTTATTTTTACCGCGAAAAAAAGCTTTATCCCCTCTATTTCAGCTTCTGCTAAAGCTTCTCCCGCGTCACTTACAGATACAATTAATTGTGTTACTGTCTTATCTTCCAAATTCGGTATTTTAAGTCCGTTATTTGAAAAATCAATTATAATTTGACCGCCCTCTTTTTCAAATGTATAGCGGTGCAGCGCAAGGCTTTTCGTTACAGTCAGCTCGCACTTTATTCCGTCTAATAAAGCAGAATAGTATCCGGGCTCTGCCTTTTCGCTTCTCAGTTCTTTTCTTGTTAAATCATTATTATAACAAGGAGTTACAACCGCATAATTATAATAATATCCAATAGCTCCCACGCCGCTGTGGTGCAAATGAGAAAAACCCAAAAGTTTTTTACCCTCATGAAAATGCGGCGGGCGTGAATGACTGTTTGGCAAATGGTCGCCGTATCCCGTCGGATATCCTCCCGAAAACGGTCCCGCCGTAATCTTTGAGAACGGCAACGACGCCGCGGGAGATGTATTTCCGGAGCCTGCTTTAATAAAAAACCAGCGCGCCGCGATTTTCCGAGGCTGCGGCAGCTCTATTTCGCCGCAACCGTGAAATATATTCACAAATTTACAATAATCCAAAACTTTATCACCCTGTTTAATAATATCAATCAGTATTGTTAATGTCAATTGATATTAATAATTGAAATCAATGAAAACATATGATAAAGTATATCTATAAAACTTATAAGTGGGAGGAAATATAATGGCTAAGAAATGGCTTGCGGGCGTCCCGCACGCGCACACTGTTGCGTCTGACGGTATTTTGACTTTAGAGCAACTAATTGAAAAGGCTAAAAAGAATAAGCTTGATTTTCTTATTATCACAGACCACAATGTAAATTGCAAAGAGGATTTGCCGAAAAACGCCGGTATAACGCTCATTTACGGCACCGAAATGACATATCACGGCGGTCATGCGAATGTATGGGGCGTTAAAACTGCTGTTGATGATTTTTCTTGTGATACATATAAAGAATTTTTAGAGAAAAAGGACGAGGCAAAAAGGCGCGGCGCCGTCATATGCCTTAATCACCCGCTTTGTGTGCTGTGTCCATGGAGATGGGAAAAGGATATAACACAGTTTGATGTCCTTGAAGTGTGGAACGCGCCTATGCATTATGATAATTTAGTTTGTACGGATTGGTGGCACAGCCTTCTTGTTGAAGGTCATAAAACACCGATTGTAGGCGGTAGCGACTATCACAAAGATTATTATGTCACGAACCTTTTATCAAATCCCGTAACATATGTCCTGTGTGACGATAATTCACCGGAAAATATTTTAAAAAATATTGTCAAAGGTCGCACAACTATATCTTCAGGCGTTGGCAAAACGATGATAGAGCTTAAAAGCGGTGACAGTGTTATTGGTGATACCGTTAAGCTTACTGATGAGACAGAGGTTTTAGTGAATGTAAAAAAACTAAAAAAGGGACACGACATTATAGTATATGACCAAACGGGCGAAATTTATCGCCATACGGCGAAAAAGACGGGCGACTTTTGCATAAACTTGACCATAAAAAAAGCCGGATTTATACGCGCAGATGTAAGGCATACGATGTCGCCAATCGTAAAATTCGGTTATAAACTTTATACAAATAAAAGAATTCCCGAGCAGAAAGATATCGCGTTGCCGCCGTTTATTTATGCTATGTCCGGCGCAATATTTTTTGAGGAGCAGTAAATGACTGGTATTTTTTCACTTTTTCCTAACTTTTTTAAAGATGCAGATGAGCCTGTTTACGATTGCAGAGAGGGTTTTTATATGAAGCTTTATAAAAACACCTCAAAGAACGATTTTTTAAGTTATTGTGATATTTTAATAAAATTCGGACTTGAGAAAGCCTTTGAAAATGAATATGCAAATATTTCTTTTGTCTGTTTTTCGGGCGTTGTGGAGATAAGTTTACTTTACACTTCAAATGACTCTGCACTCCGTATAACTGCGGCAAAAGAGGCGGTTTTGCCCGACTTTCTGCCAAAAGCAGTAGAAAACAAGTGTGAAACAAGGTTTTTTATGTTTGAAAATGACCATACGCTAATTGATTGCGGAATGTGCCTGATTATTCAATGCTCTGACTATAGCTTTTTCGTTGTTGACAGCGGTCATTACTATCAATTTAATGACAATGACCGCATATATAAATTTATGAGAGACAGAACGCCTAAGTCCCAAAAGGTTGTTGTCGCCGGTTGGTTTATTACTCACGCGCACTCTGACCATATATCAAAGCTTTGCGACTTTTTGCGTTATAATACAGAAGATGTAATTATAGAGGCGTTTTATTCAAATCTTATTTCAAATAAATATTCTGAGAAAACTTGGGCGGCTGAAGAAAAAGAGCTTTCGGAAAAACTTTTTGCTATCCTAAATTCTTCCGACATTCCTAAAATAAAGCTTCGCACCGGACAGCGGTTTTGGGTAAGAAATCTGATGTTTGATGTGCTTTTTACGCACGAGGATATTTATCCGCAAAAGCTTATGGACTATAACGACTCATCCTCTGTACTTATGATGAGCGTTGACGGTACAAGAGTGCTTATTCCGGGGGACGCCTCTTTAC
>JAAZGX010000033.1 GCA_012511005.1 Clostridiales bacterium | reverse complement strand
GGTATATAAAAAAGGAGGAGCCGCATAATGACAAAACCTGTTGTCGCAATAGTCGGAAGACCGAATGTCGGGAAATCGACGCTGTTTAATAAGTTAATAGGCAAAAGAATTTCAATAGTCGATGATACGCCGGGCGTTACCCGTGACAGAGTTTTCGGCGACTGTGAATGGTGCGGTTTTCATATGATGCTCGTTGATACGGGCGGTATTGAGCCTTTTGCAAACGATGAAATGCTAACGCATATGAGGCGGCAGGCAGAGCTTGCGATAGACAGTGCCGATGTAATTATTTTGGTTACGGATATAAAGACAGGCATAACGGCGACAGACGAGGAGGTTGCCTCTATTCTTATAAAAAGCGGTAAGCCTATTGTTTTATGCGTAAATAAATGCGACACGGTTGGAAATCCGCCTGCGGAGTTTTATGAGTTTTATAATTTAGGGCTTGGCGACCCTATTGCTGTATCGTCCGTTCACGGACGCGGAACAGGTGATTTATTAGACGAGGTAACAGCTCTTTTACCAAAGCACAGTAATGTTTTAGAGGATGATGACGATATTATACCCGTTGCTGTAATAGGCAAGCCGAATGTCGGAAAAAGCTCGCTCGTAAATAAAATCCTTGGAGAAGACAGGATGATAGTTTCTGACATAGCAGGAACAACGAGGGACGCTACCGACAGCTTTATAGAAAACAGTTTCGGTAAATTTATTTTTATTGATACAGCGGGACTTCGCAGAAAGTCGAAAATAGACAGCTCAATAGAGCATTACAGCGTATTAAGAACAGATATGGCTATAGATAGGGCAAGAGTATGCGTTATTATGATTGACGCTCTTGAGGGCTTTACAGAGCAGGACAGTAAGGTGGCAGGCAAAGCGCTTGACGCCGGTAAGGCATGTATTATCTGCGTTAATAAGTGGGACGCTTATGAAAAGGATACAAGAACAATGGACACATACCGCAAAAGTCTTATAAGTGACTTTTCGTTTATGACATATGCGCCTATTATATTTATTTCCGCAAAAACGGGGCAAAGAATAGACAGGCTTTTTGAGCTTATTAAATATGTTGACAATCAAAACTCTGCACGATTTAAAACGGGGCAATTAAATGAGATTTTAGCCTCCGCTGTTTTAAGAGTACAACCGCCAACCGATAAAGGAAAAAGGCTTAAAATCTTCTATATTACCCAAGCCTCAACAAGACCGCCCACATTCGTTTGCTTCGTAAACAATGCCGAGCTTTTTCATTACAGCTATCAGCGGTATATAGAAAATCAACTGCGGGGCGTATTCGGACTTGAGGGTACGCCGATACGCTTAATTGTACGCGAAAGAGATAAAAAATGATAATATATTTGAAAGTCCGTCAAAGCTTTTTGTTTTTGACGGACTTTTTTTGATAAAAAAATTCTGAAAGTATCTTTATTATATAAAAGGATATGAATAATTTTATATTTATTGGGAATAATAAAAGAAAGGACAATTACATATGCCGCTGACAATGAAAAAACAGGGTGACAGACTGAGCGTGTTATTGCGTGGAGATATAGACCACCACAGTGCGCTGCCGCTGAGAAACGCTATTGACGAGGCAATATCGAGAACGCGACCAAAGACGCTAAGGCTTGACTTTTCTGAAGTAACATTTATGGACAGCTCTGGAATAGGGCTTGTTTTAGGTCGTTACCGCAACATCAGTACATATGGTGGCGCGCTTGAGCTTAGTGGGTTGTCGCTCAGGTATTTGAAAATAATGAGGCTTTCGGGAATTGAAAAGATTGCAAAAATAAGAGGAGGTGACGAGAGTGCAAAAGCCACAAAATGAAATGAAGCTAATATTCAAAAGTCTTTCAATAAATGAGGGGTTTGCAAGAGTTGCCGTATCGGCATTTGCCGCTCAAAAGGATATGACTATTGAGGAGCTAAACGATATAAAAACAGCCGTTAGCGAGGCGGTGACAAACTCAATAGTACACGGATATAAAAATAGTATAGGCGACATATACATAACATGCGGTATTTACAACAACAATACAATCAGAATAAAAATCCGTGACAAAGGATGCGGTATTGAGGATATAGAAAAGGCTATGGAGCCTATGTACAGCTCCCTTGGCGGGGATAGGGCGGGACTTGGTTTTTCTGTAATGGAGTGCTTTACAGACAGGCTAAAAGTCAGCTCAAAGCCGGGAAAAGGGACGACGGTTATACTTGAAAAGAAAGTTAGTATTAAATGTTGACACAGCTTGAAAACGAAAGGAATGCCCTGATAGAAAACAATATAGGGCTTGTACACTCATGCGCTAAAAGATTTAAGGGCAAAGGTGTGGAATATGATGATTTATTTCAAGCGGGCTGTGTAGGGCTTGTAAAGGCGGCAGGCTCATTTGATAAATCAAGAGGCTTTGCTTTTTCAACATATGCCGTTCCTGCAATACTTGGCGAAATAAAACGCATATTCCGTGACGGCGGAGCCATAAAAATAGGGCGTTCGCAAAAGGAAAATGCGTTAAAATTAATTCGGCTTAAAGAGGAAATCGCAAAATCAAAAGGCGAAGAACCGACGGTCTATGAGCTTGCGCAACATGCAGATATATCACCCTTTGAAGTGGCAGAGCTGCTAAATGCCGTAATTCCTCCAATGTCATTAACCGTTTATGACGATACGGATAACGAGCGCCAGTTAGATGTGGCGGAAGACAGCTCACAAAGGGAAATGACAGATAAGATTTCCCTTTACGCGTCCATAGAGCGACTGCCAAAGGACGAGGCGGAAATAATAAGTATGAGATATTTTAAGGGTATGACTCAAATGCAAGTAGCAGAGCGTATGTCGATATCACAGGTTCAAGTTTCAAGAAAAGAAAAAGCGATATTGAAAAAACTACGAAATATTTTAGAATAGAGTGTATCCATATATTTATTACAAAAAAAGAACAAATACCTTTTAATATTGCTTTTTATGCGAAATTATGGTAATGTTATGATGCAAAGGAGCAATGTTTTATGATTAAGAAAGCCGCACAAGTTGTTGATGAGATTAAGGTAAATATGAGAGGCGGAGACGGAGAGGTCATAATTAAAACCGTTTTTGAAAAAGGAGAGTATAAAAGTAAAGCAAGGCTAATTGCAACAATTTCTCTTGAAAAGGGTTGCTCGATTGGCGAGCATATCCATAAAAATGAAGAAGAAATATTTATTATACAGCAAGGCACAGCAACATATAACGATAACGGTGAAGTTAAAACACTGAAAAAAGGCGACGCTTGCCTTTGTCTTGACAAACAAAAGCACTCTATAAGAAACGATTATGACGAAACGCTTATATTTACGGCAGTCATAATTACATATTAAAATTATTTTATAGAATACTATACGAGTTAAAGTGAAATCATACAATTGAAAGGAGACAGCTATGGTACATCTTTTTTTAGCCGAAGGTTTTGAAGAAATTGAGGCAATAACCCCTGTTGACCTGTTAAGGCGTGCAGGTATTGAGGTTACCA
The DNA here is from genome assembly GCA_012511005.1 of Clostridiales bacterium. Lineage (GTDB taxonomy): Bacteria > Bacillota > Clostridia > Oscillospirales > Acutalibacteraceae > DTU089. The sequence continues at coordinate 6,619 of JAAZGX010000033.1, read as the reverse complement.
CAGTTTCTGTAGGCGGATTTGCCGTTCATGGAGCGCACGGAATTCTTGTTGAAGCCGACTCGTTATCAGAAAGACTGCCTCTTGATGACGAAACAGAAGGAATTATTCTCCCCGGTGGCTTAGAGGGCACACAAAACTTAATGCAGTCGGAAGAATTAAATGAAATAATTAAGTTTTGTGATGAAAATAATAGAATGATAGCCGCAATTTGTGCCGCTCCAACTATATTAGCTGAAAAAGGTTTATTGAAAAACAAAAAGGCAACTTGTTACCCGGGGTTTGAAGATAAAATGGGTGACGCTATCGTTGTTCCTGATGATGTTGTAGTATCTGACAATATTATCACCGCAAAAGCAGCAGGCGCCTCTTTCGAGTTTTCCGCGGCAATAATTGAGTATTTAAGAAACAAAGATGAAGCTTCTTCTGTTTTAGGGAGTATTCAATGGAAAAAATCTTAGATATAAGGCCAATTAAGGCAAAACTAAGAGGTGACCTTAAAAAAAAGCGTGTTACTATGCCTGAGCGCAAAAAGACAGCGCTTGATATGAAAATCCAAAATAAACTTATGAACTTATGGGCATTCAGACAGGCAGATACAATATTGACTTATGTGTCAACTCCCGTTGAAGTTGACACGAAACGAATGATTAAAGCGGCTTTTAGTATGGGCAAAACCGTTGCCGTTCCAAGGTGTGAAACTTATGAGCGGCAAATGAACTTTTATTTAATAAAAAGTCTAAACGAGCTTGCTCCCGGCGCATTTGGGGTGCTTGAGCCTCTTTCTATTGAGCATATGCCTTTCGATAATTTTAAGAATTCACTATGCGTTGTTCCCGGATTATCTTTTGACAAACACGGGTACAGACTCGGTTACGGAAAGGGTTATTACGATAGATTTTTAAGAAACTATACGGGAACAACTGTCGGCATATGCTACGAGGACAATATAAAAGAGAGATTACCGCACGGTAAATACGATGTGGCTGTGCAAATGTTAATTACAGAAAAAGAAGTGTATAGCATAGATTAAGAAGGATGAATTTTTATGGGTGATAAGAGAAAAAAGAAGCACGACGACCCGTTAGATGACCTTTTGAGGACCTTTGAAGAGGAGGAAATCAACATCTACGACACGCAAAAGGATGAGAAGGACGCTCATTCTGACATGGATTCTTCAGAAAAGACGAGAAAAAGTCGTGTGGAGCAATTTTCACTAAATATAACCGATGACACTCCGCGTTACAGCGGAGAAATATATTTTTCTAACCCACCTAAAACAAATGTTAGGGAATCAGTCGGAAGCAGTCCTGAAAATGCAGAAAAATCAACTGATAGTATAAAAGATGCATCACAAAAACCGCCTAAAAGCAAAGGCGCTTTTTCCTCAAGGGTTAATAGCGAGAAACCTTTTAGCGACAAACCGATAGGTTTCAAAAACATTAGCTTTAAGCCTAATTGGGTTATACCCACGGCAAAATCTCTTGTTATAGTACTTGTAACAATTACAGTTTTAAGTGTGCTTATTATCACATATCTTATTACGGCGATAAACGATATTTTAGGAATATCAAGGGATAATATATTAAAAGAAGTAGAAGTTGACGGGCAAAACACAAAATATAAAGTCATTGATGTGCTTGACAACGCGGGGCTTATTACAAATTCAAGCTTTTGCAAATTATTTGCGCTTGTTTTTGGCATTGATAGCGACGGTTATACATCGGGAGTTTATACGCTAAGCCCTGATATGGGGCTTGAAAAGATGCTTGCTAAAATCAGGCTGTCCTCAACAACAACACAAACAGTAAAACTGACTTTCCCCGAAGGTTGGTCTATTGAGCAAATTGCTGATAAGCTTGAAAAATATGAAGTGTGCAGTAAAACGGCATTCCTCCAAACAATTCAAAAAATTGATTTTTCAGAAAACTATGAATTCTTAAAGGGTATTGATAACCGCGATAAGAGACACAGGGTTTTAGAGGGCTTTATGTTTCCGGACACTTATGAATTTTATGTCGGTGAATCTCCCTCAAGTGTAGTTAAAAGATTTTTAGATAACTTCAAATCAAAGTGGACGGCAGAGTATCAAAAGAAAGCTAAAGAGCTTGGATATACGGCAGACCAGATTGTTATTTTGGCATCTATTATTGAAAGGGAGGCATTCTCAAAAGAGCAAATGCCGTCTATTTCCTCAGTTTTGCACAACCGCCTCAATAATCCCGGAGTATACCCCACACTCCAGTGTGATGCTTCCACCTCATATCTTCAGGATTTCGTAAAACCAAATTGCACGGCGTCAGAATATATCACCTATGTTCAAAATTATGATACTTACCTTTGTTATAGGTTCCCCGCCGGCGCCATTGCAAATCCCGGAATAAATGCGTTAAAAGCCGCTCTTTATCCCGAAAAGACGAATTATAACTACTTCCAGCACGACAAGAACGGCACCATTTACTATGCGGTTACCGCCTCACAGCACCGCTCAAATACAGAAAAAGTCTGGAAGGTAAATAATTCGTGATTAAAAGGATTATTGCGCTTATACTTTGCACAGTACCGCTTCTGCTTAGCCTTGGCTGTGCAAGTGGCGGTATTCCCTATGAGAAAAAGACCTTTTTTGCAATGAACACTTTAATGGATATTACGATATATGGAACTGACAAAGAATTGTCTGAAAAGCTGTTTACGCTTTGCCATGACGAAATAACAAGACAGGAAAACCTTTTTTCAATAAGCATCGACGGCAGCGATATATCAAAAATTAATAAAAGTTCCGGAAACGCTGTTACAGTATCAAAGGAAACGGCAAATCTGATAGAGAAATCAAAATCACTGTCCAAAGAAACGGACGGCGCGTTCGATATAACAGTCTATCCTTTAGTAAAGCTTTGGGGTTTTTATGGCGCCAATTTTTCAGTACCCGATGAGAAGGAAATCCGAAAAACTTTGCCATTCATAGGATATGAAAATATAAAACTTATAAATAGTGAAATTACCTTAAATAAAAATATGGGGCTTGACCTTGGAGCTATAGCGAAAGGTTATTTAGGTGACGCACTAAAGGAAATATTAATAGAAAACGGCGCCTTGTCGGCTATAATTTCACTTGGCGGCAACATAACGCTTGTGGGGGAAAAGCACGGCGGCAAGCCTTGGAGCGTTGCGGTAAGAAGTCCGTTTTCTGAAAGTGAGTTTATTTGTACTTTATCCGTTTCAGGCAACAAATCTGTTGTAACTTCAGGAGGATATGAGCGTTTTTTTGAAAAGGACGGTAAAACTTATCACCATATTATTGACACAAAAACAGGCGAGCCGGCACTAAGCGACTTGGCATCTGTAACGATAATAGGTGAGGACGGCGCCGTTTGCGACGCCCTGTCAACAGCGCTTTTCGTAATGGGCAAAGAAAAAGCTCTTGCGTTTCTAAAAAACCGCAAAGAGCTGTCATATGTCCTTGTCACAAGTGGTGGAGACACCATAATGTCAGAGGATATCAGTTAATTAACTCTGATATTATCGTATTTGAAAGTAAAAATCCTTTTCTTGTTAAATACAACCTATTTTTATGTATTTCCAAAAGACAGTCAGGTATAAATTCAATTGCCTTTTCTTTTATTTTAGTTACACTTTCTATTCCGTATCTACGGCTCATCTCATCTAAATCTATCCCCTGTGAAAGCCGCAAGTTCAGCATTATATATTCATCTATACCACCGCCAAAGCCATCAGAAATAGGCTGTATTCCGTCTATAAACAGCTTTGTATCAGGGGGGAAATAGAACCTCTTGCCGCCAAAAAAAGAGTGTGCGGCGGGACCTATTCCTATGTAATCCTCAAGTGTCCAATATTTTAGATTGTGACGGCTGCAAAAACTGTCTTTTGCAAAGTTAGATATTTCATATTGTTGAAAGCCGTATTCAAAAAGTTTATCACAGCAAAGCTCGTATAAAGAGCAAACTTTCTCTTCATCGGGTAAGTTCAGCTCTTTTTTTGTATCATAAAGCAAAGTGCCTTTTTCAATTTTTAGTATATATGCGCTTATGTGCAAAGCGCCGCTTTCGTTACAAAAAGAGAGCGTTTTACAAAGTGACTTTTCAGTCTGATTAGGAATTGCAAGCATAACATCAAGCGATATGTTATCAATTCCGCTTTTTTTACACAACTCAATAGCTTTTGTTACATCTTTTTTTGTGCCAACGCGCCCTAAAATCTTTCGTTCTTCATCTATTGCAGACTGAAGACCGATAGATACACGGTTTACCCCTGTTTTTTTATATGTATCAAAAAGCTGAGAAGAAACAGACGAGGGGTTACATTCAACAGTTATTTCACAATCATCCGTAACGGTGGTATTTTCCCTTATTGCACGCATTAATCTTGAAAAATCGTCACACGATAACAATGACGGTGTTCCACCGCCGAAATATATAGTGTCAATAAGTAAATTGCCGCTTATATACTGTGAAAACCTTTCACGCGATTTTATTTCAGAAATAACTGCCGACACATAGTCTGAAACGGTGCTTTCGCTTTCAATTTTTGAATAAAAATCACAATAGGAGCATTTACTGCGGCAAAAAGGGATATGAATATAAAGTCCCGTCTTTTTACTGCAAGTCACTTTTCGACCGCCTTTCCTGTATTTTATATAATTATAGTACAATCTGTTTATTTTTCAACGGTTTTTAATATTCTTTCACATAAAATCCTATTTGTACAACCTCCGTGCTTGTCACACGCGTTCTTATTAAGGCATTTTGTGCTTTTCACACCATTGTGAAACATCGTTTCCTCAACGATTATATTACGCCCAACCACGGAACAATACAGCTCGTATGTTCTGTTGTGTTTCTCCATTTCACTCATCTCCCGTAATTCTCCTCTAAATTAGTATATTCAATATGGACAATAATTAAACAAGATTATTATTTTTAGCGCCTAACAATCATAGTATTTACAAAGAGGGAGGTTTTTTCATTGTTAACTGATATTCCTATTTACTTATATATTTTTCTTTCGATTTTACTTATTTTAGCACTCATATCAGCGAAAAAAAGCGGGCGTTTTATAAAATCAATTATAACGAGTGTTATAGGAGGACTTAGCGCACTGTGCGCCGTTGGAGTAATTGGGCAATTTATAACTTTAAGTATCGGCGTAAACTTTTTAACAGTCGCAATAGCCGTCACGCTTTCGGTTCCCGGTGTTATAATGCTTTTAATCGTTGGCATACTACTAACATAATAAAAACCACTCATAAAAACAAGAAATTGCTTGACTTCTCCTATTCCCTTTGGTTATAATAGCAAAGCGGGAAAAAACAGCCCGCAAGTTAAATAATAAGGAGAAGTCGCCTAGTCCGGTCGAGGGCGCACGATTGGAAATCGTGTAACCGTTAACCGCGGTTCGAGGGTTCGAATCCCTCCTTCTCCGCCATATAAGAACGCTAATTTTGATACAGTGAATATCAAAATTAGCGTTCTTGTTTTGTGTCCGAAAATGGCTTTAAATAAGGGTTTATTGCCCTTTTTCATAAGAGTGGCAAGATTGCATGGGTTTATTGAAACAGGAAATGCACAGCATTGATTTCATCCATAACCTCCAAATCTCTGTGGATCATTTCTATGCAAAAACCTATTTTTAAGGATTCGCGCGGCAGGAGCCGCACGAGTAAACCACTCAGTAGTTTATTCAGCAAACATTATAATAGCGCGGCTCAACTATCCATACTCACTCACTCCATGGAATGATGCGTTCCATCTGTCTTAGAATTTCTTTTTTTCGTGTTTTTGCACGCGCTAATTCGTCGACTATCCTCGACGGGCCCATATACTTATTCGCATTTCTATTTTGCCATATCGTACAGTTTACCGCACCCTTTTTCTGTGCAATTTTACCTTAAGTTTTTTGTGCTTTAGTTAACCTATCAGAAAAACTATCAAATTACTGCAAATTAAATTTTCGCTCTTTTTCATCAAACATGCTACCTTTGTAAATAAGTAATAAGTCATTATCATCTTCAGGGGCGGTTAAAACAATTTTTCCTACTTTAGTGCCACCTGCTGCTAATGAGCCGGACCCTAAATCATTGCCGGTATCATACATAGAAAATCCAAAACTCCGTATTTCTCCATTACCCGTTTGAATTGAAAAATCATATACATTAAATGATTTTGTTTCCTCGGACATGTTCTTTATCTCCACTTCAACAACAACAAACTCATCACCATCGTTATCTGGCTTTACATTTATGTAGTTTTTCGTGTAACCGCTGTTTTTTTCAACATTTAAAACTTTTATAGATATACCATCAAGTTCTGCTGCCTCACCATAATCATATACTATCTTACTATCTTCATCGGTACCAAAGGCTTCATTTAATGAATCTGATGCTTCTTTGTTCATTGAAAAAGCAAATATTAATGATAAAACACACAAAATCAATCCCGCTAAACTTTTCCCCAATGTTCCTTTTTTATTCTTTATAAAAACAATAATAGCTGGTATACCTAGTGCTATTCCAACAAAAGCCAAAACAATCGAGAAAACATTAAGAAAAGGAATCCAAGAACCGATAATAGAAATAATCCCTAGCACCAAACAAGCAGTAGCAAGC
>JAAZGX010000032.1 GCA_012511005.1 Clostridiales bacterium | reverse complement strand
CATCTCAAATGGTAAGAACGATAAAATATCTTGCACATCTTGCATAAAATCTGAACGAACACGGCATTTCATATGAGATGCCGTGTTTTTTATTTTGATAATAATAACGCGTAATATTGTTATAATATACAAAGATTATAAAAATGAGGTAATTTTATGCGCGTTAAAACCACAGTGACAGCAGTAGTGCTTTTACTCATAGTTTTTTGCGGTTGTCAGAGAATTTCAATATATAAAAAGCCGAAAGGCGGCGATGAGAAGCCTCATATCAACATGAAAAATCCAATCGCTTCATATGAAGAGCCGGATATTACTGTGCGTATAAACCGTATGCGCGCCGTTTCAACAGATATTTATAGAGATGTTTTGATAGGTGACTGGGTTTCTGCCAAAAACAAATGCTCAGGTATATACTCCTTTTTTAATATATATAAAGAAGGTCTCTTAAAAAAAGGAGTATCTGATGATTATATAAACAAAACCGATGCGTCTTTTAAAGATTTAATGAAATTTATTGAGGACAAAAAATCGTTTGAGGCGCGTGCGCTTACGAATGAAATTAGCAAAGGCTTTTGCGATACGCTTTATAGCCTTATTCCTACTGTCGGAACAGAGTTTTATAATATGGGTTACTATTTAAGAGAGTTAACTTTGCATATAGAAAAGGACGACGAAAAAGCAATATCAGATGATTTCGCAAGTGAATTAGAGGTATGGGGCAAGGTCAGAGAGAAACTTTTGCCGATTTATGAAAGCGATGTTGTGCAAATTGACGAATATTTTAATACATTAAGCAAAACGCTGAAGGAGAAAGATTTTAAATTAGCAAAGAGTATCATATTAAGCTTAATATCATATCTTGAGTTGATAGAAATGTATTTGACAAATCTTCAAGTGCAGCTCTAACTTAATTTTCATGTTTTATCATTGAAAAGCCTTTTGTTATATGGTAATATCAATTTATAACATTAAATGGAGGGCTGAAATGATTTATTCTTTGAATTTTAATAACCATATAGATTTTAGCTTGATGGAAAAAAACAGGCTGTCCCCGCGCGCCTATTTTATCCCCGACAAATCTAAAGAGCAGAAGATATCCGCAAATTATAAAACAGAGCGCTACGAAAGCTCCATGGTTCACATTCTTTCCGGCGAATGGGACTTCAAGTATTACAAAAGCAAGGAAAAGATGCCCCGTGAAATAAATACGGATAAATTAAAGTTTGACACTGTTACGGTTCCTTCAACATGGCAGCGAACAGGCTATGAGCCGCCTGTTTACCTTAACTGCCCTTACGGCTTTACTGATACGGGCGTTACCCCTCCTGTTCTGCCCTCTGATTTTTCAGCGGGTATTTACCGCAAGAGAATTGAAGTCTGCGACTTAAATAAAACAAGAATATTAACATTCCTTGGCGCTTCACCTTGTATTGATTTATACATAAACGGCGTATTTGCGGGCTATGGCGAAGCTTCGCACAATTCATATGAGTTTGATATTACAAAATATCTCACACAGGGTGAAAATGAAATCGTCGTCGTAATATTTAAGTGGTGTACAGGCTCTTATCTTGAAGCACAGGATATGTTCCGCGAAAACGGGATATTCAGAGATGTTTATATAACTGAATACGGCGATGCATATATAAACGATTTTGAGATAAAAACACATAAAAAGAATTCATTATATACGCTTAGCGGCGAAGTTTATCTAAACGGAGATATCTCCGGCAAGGAGCTTGAAATAGTGCTTTTTGACGGCGAAAAGACCGTTGCAAAAACCGTTATACCTGCTGAAAAAACTTCAGAATTCACTTTTAGCTCGCTTTCTGTTACAGAGTGGAATGCCGAAATACCGTATTTATACGAACTTTATATAACTCTTGCGGACAATTCAAAACAGCTTATGAGCCTTAGAAATTTTGTGGGCTTTAAGACAATAAAAATTGACGGAAATGTCTTTTTATTTAACGGTAAAAAGATAAAATTAAAAGGCGTAAATCATCACGATACACACGAAACAAAGGGATATGCTTTAAGTCTTGATGATTTAGAAAAAGATGTTATGCTAATGAAAGAGTATAATGTAAACTGTGTGCGCACGGCACACTACCCGCCTGACCCGCATTTTATAACGCTTTGTGATAAATATGGGCTTTATGTAGTTGACGAGGCAGACATAGAAACACATGGACTGCCCGACTTGGGACTTGGCATAAATGATATAAGTATGAATACAAAATGGGTGCCGCGGTATGTAGACAGAGTAAAAAGAATGTATTATCGTGACAGAAATCACGGGAGTATAATTATGTGGTCCCTCGGTAATGAATCCGGCGGCTATAAATGCCATGATAAATGTTATGAGTTCTTAAATGCCGCCTGCCCTGAAATCCCCGTTCATTATGAGGGTGTCTGCCGCACAAAGCGTCACCATTACGATGTCTTTTCGGAAATGTATACTCATCCCTTTGATGTTGAAAAAGTCGGAAAAGGATTAAGAGGCAAAGAATACACAAAGGTACCCTTCTATCTTTGCGAATACTGCCATGCTATGGGTGTAGGTCCCGGCGCGCTTGAAGAATATTGGGATATATTCTATGCTTATGACAATTTAATGGGCGCTTGTGTATGGGAATTCGCTGACCATGCCGTTAAAAATCCAAAGGAAAATAACAAATATAAATATGAGTATACATACGGCGGTGACCATGGCGAGAAAAAGCACGACGGCAACTTCTGCGTAGACGCCCTGTTTTATCCGGACAGAACGCCGCATACGGGCGCGCTTGCCATGAAAGCCGTTTACAGACCTATAAGAGCAGCGCATAAAGGCGGCTCTGTATTCTCTTTTCTTAACACGAACCGTTTCAGAAGTTCATCATATCTTGAGATACTTTGGCAGCTGAAAAAAGACGGCGTTGTTATAGATAACGGCTCGCTTTCGCTCGATATAAAACCCGAAAAATCACAAAAAGTTACACTCCCCTTATGTAAACGCACCGGTTCTGATACATACCATATAGACTTTACATATATAGACGGCGAGCATACCGTTGCCACAGAGCAAATCGAGTTAAACTCTGTGCCGCTCTCATATGAGAAAGCCGAAAAGGGCGCGTGTAATGTTTCGTCAGATGACAATGGTGTAACTGTTAATTTTGATAAAGGCAGCGCCGTTTTTAATGCGAAAACAGGATTTTTAACCTCATATATTAAAAACGATACAGAATTTATTTCAAAGGACAGTGAAATAACACCAAATGTCTTTAGAGCCTTGCTTGACAATGATATGCCGCATAAAAGAGCTTGGATTGAAAAATTCGGGCTTGACAAGCTAAACTATGAGCTTGTTGGCTTTAATACGAATATAGAGAACGGTTTAGTGAATGTTAAAAGCAGCTATACAGCTTACGGCAAAAAAATGCCTCTGTTTGATATTTCTTTCATATATGCTATAGGCAAAAACGGAGTTTTGGAGCTGACGGCCTCGCTTACAGAATCTGAAAAGTGTGATGAGGCGCTTTATGATATACCGCGGTTCGGTATTTATTTTGCTATGCCAAAAGATTTCTGTAAAGTAGAATACCTTGGCAGGGGCGAAGCAGAAAACCTTTCCGACATAAAGTCCCACGCTCCGATAGGGCTTTATACCGCCACCGTTAGCAATATGCACGAGGACTATATAAAACCGCAGGATAACGGTAACCACAGCGATACAAGGTACCTTAAAATAACGGATAAATCGGGCTCCGGATTAGCTGTTTATGCTGATAAAGGCTTTACTTTTAATGCTCATAATTACAGTCAAAAGCTGTTAGTCAGTGCAAAACACCGCGAGGATATTATTGATGAGGGCGCCTCATTTGTAACAGTCGACGGCTTTACAAGAGGCACAGGCTCCGCAAGCTGCGGACCCGATACCCTTGACAAGTACAAGGTAAATGCCGCCGAAAAACTTGAGTTTAAGCTTACCTTTGTACCTGTAAAATAATTGATTTTACGAAAGAACAATCCCTTTGGAAAACAAACGCTTTTCAAAGGGATTAAGTTTTATATGTAAGACAGTTATGCTTTTTCGCTTTTTTCTTTCTTTTTTTCTAATTCTTCAATAAACATTTCTCTAATTTCGCCCGCAACCCCTTTAATTTGCTTTCTGTCCATATCCTTTGTTTCTATAGGAGGGAAAACTTTAACCGTAACATCCGCTGGTTTTATGTTTCCCGTTTCTTCAAGAGCAAGCCGTGTTCCGTCTATTAAGATAGGAATAACCTTACATTTCGCTTTTTCGATTATTTTATATACACCGTTTTTAAATTCGCCTATTTCACCCGTTTTAGAGCGGGTCCCTTCCGGAAATATTAAAACATTTCTCCCGTTCTTAATTAACTCCGCCGCAGCGTCAAGTGACTTTAACGCCTCCCGCGCGTTGTCTCTGTCTATATATATACAGTCCATAAGCCTCATACAGTGATTAACAACGGGATAAGAGGCAGCCTCCTTTTTCACTATAAAAGCACACGGCTTTTTAAGGCAGGTAACAACGGCAGGAAAGTCAAACATTCCTTGATGATTAGCTACAAAAAGCACATTTTCATCATCGGGTATGTTTTCTTTGCCCTCGACGATATAGTTTACTCCCGCAAATTCTACGAGAGAATTCATCCATTTTGTAAGGATTTCATCGACATATGGTTTATATATTTTATAATCGCCGGTAGCTTTTAACTTGCCGGCTTTTAATATCTTAGGCAGAATAACAGCAATAGAGCCGCCAAATTTCGTGAACCAGAGTATGGTTTTAACGGATTTCACTACTTTTCCCCCTTAGCGGCTTTCACCTTTTTGTACATCTGTGTAAAGGTATCTGCAATTACATGAGCGGTATTCGGACCGAGCGAATTTGTTTCTTCATAATGCCTTCTGTCAAGCCTATCCCTTACTTGGTCTATATACGGAAGCTCCGGGTGCAGCATAAAATCATTCGGCGTGACAATATAGCCTATTTCATCATTAGATAAGCCGAATATTACTATATCTTTATCGTTTGCAATTTCTATTAGCGGCAACGGATTTTCTTCAGGTCCCTTGCCCTCTGCCGATTCATCCTTCGATAAATAACCGCCGTAGACAAGCTCCGGATATATCTCTCCCGGCAGGAAAAGCGCTCTGAAGTCGCCTATTTCAAAATAGCTCATCTCCGTCAAAAGCCCAAGATTTAACTTTCCTTTGCCTATATCGTGCGGCTTTGTGGGTATAATTCCGACTTTTGCGGCGGCTATAAGCACATAGTTTTCCGCCTCAACATAAAACTCTTGCTTTATAAAGTTTATTTTCGGCTCTAACTTCTTTTCATTGTCAATGGAAAGAACAATCTCCGCGAGTGCCTCACCCGTTATTACCGTTGATTTTTCATTGTCGTCATCCATAGGGTGCATACTGATAAGTCCGCCTATTGCACCAACGAAATATGCCGTTTCCGCTCCCGACTTTTCAAGTATTCTTTTAGATAAATAAGCGGGAAAGTCACCGCTAACCTTTGAGTTTTTACCTAAGAGCGATTCTGAATGCGAGGCAAAATTTAATATATATACTTCACGACTGCCATCTTTCGGTACAAAGCGGAGTCTCGTCATAAGACTACTAAAAACTATAGGCAAACGGGAGTCCCTCAGCCATGTATCAGGCACATCCTTGTTGCCCCAGTATAGATCCCCCTCTCTGCTGTCTTCATATGCAAGCTCCACAGCCTTTTTTACGCCTTGGCGCACTATTTCACAAAACTCCGGGTCTCTGCCCGTCTTTTTAGGGATTTTTTTGCCGATAGTAGGACCCCAAAGCCCCATAGTGTCAATAGAAGCGTGGTTATGTGTACTGTTAATTATTATGGAGCGGCATCCCGACTTTTCTTTAAAATCTTGTAAAAGCTCCCGAATTATATCAGTATCATACTTAAATAGCCCTATTGTATCGGTTGAAACGAAAACAACGCCGCCCCTGCCGGAATTGTCATCAATATAAACGGCTCTTACCATTAAATCGTCTAATACTCCTATTGCGGGATTGTTGCCGCGATAACCCGCCACATAAAACGGACGCGCATTCATATCGGGCGGCATAATTACTGTTTTGCCAAACCCTACCGTAAAATAATCCGCTTTCGCCTCGCCAATATAATCAAATTCCGCTTGTTTTAGCGCCTT
>JAAZGX010000255.1 GCA_012511005.1 Clostridiales bacterium | reverse complement strand
GCATGCATCGCTATGTAAAGCCTTTGTCCCTCGAAAACAGCTTTTTCTTCAATAATTTCATATCCGCCGTTATATAAAAAGGCGCGTAATTGCTCTGCTTTCGTTTGCGGCTGTAAAATGAGGTGCTTCTTTTTATTTTTAAGCCATGGCGCTTTTTCAATTATTTCCGAAATAAGCGTGCCGCCCATACCTGCTATTACAATTTCGTCTGCCCTATCGGGATTTATATTTTGTAATCCGTCTGAAATACAGAGAGTGATTTTGTCGGAAAGATTGTAATTCTCTACTGTTTTACGAGCATTTTCAAGTGGTTTTTGATGTATGTCACACGCAACAGCTTCTTTTATTACCCCATTTTGAATAAGAAAGACGGGTAAATACGCATGGTCTGTCCCAACATCTATAAGCGTACCCCCGCCATAGACAAATTGAGCCGTCATCAAAAGGCGGTTTGTGAGCGTTATATCTTTTTGCATTTTATTATTTTCCGGCTAAATACTCGTTAATTTTCTTAATGAGGCCGTCGGCATCTACACCGTGAACCATACACGCTTCCTCAACAGTTTCATTTCGCGAAGCGGGGCAGCCAAGACAATGCATTCCCATTTCAAGAAAGAAAGGCGCGACAGTTCTGTCCGCATCAAGAATTTCACCTATTAATGTTTCTTTTGTTATTACCATTACTAACACATCCTTAAATATTTTTATTAGTTTACCACACAAACAGCAAAAAATAAAGATAAAACATTCATATTAGGCTAAAAGGATTGCTAAATAAACATTTTAATGCTAAAATATCTTTTGGAAAAGGAGTTGATTTAATGGATTTCGTGCCAAAACTGCGATTTGTTGCTCTTAGTGATGTACATTATAAGGATTACGCCTCTGTCGAAAGAGAGAGAATGGAGACGGCTATTCGCCTGTTCTATAATTATTCTGATAATCACGAGAGCTATAAAAACCTTGACGCGCTTTTTGTTGTGGGAGATTTTACGGATAGAGGCACAAACGAGCAAATGTCTGCTTTTCACGACACATTATCACTTTTGCGCCCTGAAACTGAGGCTGTTGTATCCTTAGCAAGCCATGAGTTCAGCCGCGGCGAAGAAGAAGCGCTCTCTCGTTTTACACAAATATTTAATAAGCCGTACGATGTACATAAAGTTATAAACGGCTTTCATTTTATAAGCCTCTCAACTACTAAAGGCTGCCGCTTTTCAAAGGAAAAGATAAATTGGGCAAGAGAAAAACTTGACGAAGCTATGAAAGACGACCCCAAAAAGCCGATTTTCTTTTTCCAGCACCCTCATATTTCCGACACTGTTTACGGCAGCATTAACTGGGGCGAAGATGAGCTTTATTCTTTACTTATGAATTATCCGCAGGTTATTAATTTCTCCGGTCACTCACACGCACCTATAAATGACCCGCGCTCTATTCACCAAAAACATTTTACCTCCTTAGGAACAGGCTCTTTGAGCTATTTTGAGCTTGATGAATTTGATAAGATTTACGGTACTGTTCCGCCGAAAAGCCACGACTGCGCACAGATGCTGATTATTGAAGCAGACTGTGAAAATAGGGTCAGAATTTATCCGTTTGATATTTTGACAGAAAACTTTTTCCCTCTTATATGGGAAATAGACGAGCCGTCAAATCCTTGCTCTTTTAAGTATACCGATAAAAGATATAAGACAAATAACGCCCCTTATTTTGAGTCTGATGCAAAAATAATAGTAGAGGACAGTGACAGTGACAGCATCGACTTAATTTTACCTCAAGCGAAAACTGATGATATATATGTAAATAGCTATGACCTTGTAGTAAAAGAAAAAAGAAGCGGCACGGTAGTGCGCCAAATCTCATTTTGGTCAGAGTATTATTTCTATAATATGCCAAAAACGCTTTCCTACGGCATTACAGAGCTTACACCAAAAACAGAATATGAGATTTTGCTTTATGCTAACAGCTTTTGGAAAACAACATCAAAACCCATATCCATTATAACAAATACAAAATAAAGAAAGGCAGTGACAGTATGGATAAAATAACAACAAAAGGCAGAAGCTTTATTGATGAGCATGGAAGAGAACGCATTTTTTACGGAATGAATGTTTGCGATAAAGAGCATTTTGGCACAGGAAAAACTGATTATGCTTATGCACCGGAGGAATTCCCTTTTGAAAAGTTCGCAGAGCTTGGTTTTAATATTATAAGGCTTGGCTTTACTTGGAGCGTCATTGAGCCGCAACCAAGGGTGTATAATAACAAGTTTTTAACGAGCGTTGAGCGTTTTCTTGACAAATGTGAAGAATACGGCATATATGCGTATCTTGATATGCATCAGGACTTATACTCTCATCATTGTTTCGGTGACGGTGCTCCAAGATGGGCAACTTTGACAGACCCGTATGTTCCCTTTATGCCTAAATTTGTTTGGGCAGAGCCTTATTTCTTTGGCAGGGCATGCCATAAGGCGTTTGATAATTTTTGGGACAATAAAAAAGTCAACGGCATAGGACTTCAAGACTATTTTGCGGACGCTTGGAAGCATATTGCCAACCGCTTGAAAGACCACCCTGCACTTTTCGGTTTTGACCTTCTAAACGAGCCTTTCCCCGGCTCTTCAGGAATGAAAGTAACTAAAAAAGTTGTAAGTCAAGTAGTTAGCGTAACTCTTAAAGATAAGCGTATTAAAAAGTCAGAAATGATTTCAGAAGCACTTGGAAAAGAAAAACCACGTGCACTTGACCAATATACAGCAGAAATTATGGCAGAGCTAATCCCCGGTCCCGTTAAAGAGATTCAAGAATTTGACACACAGAAATATATGCCGTTCCTTAATAAAACTGCAAAAGCTATAAGAGAAGCTACTGATAACGGTATCATTTTCATAGAAAACTGCTATTTCTCAAACATAGGAATGCCTTGCAGCAACACACCTATTACTATAGATGGCAAGCAAGAGCCTAATCAATGTTTTTCACCACACGCTTACGATATTATGGTAGATACTCCAGCTTATAAATATGCCAGCAACTCAAGAGTTGGTTATTTATTTGACGAGCATCGCAAAACACAGGAAAGAATGGATATTCCTGTTTTAGTCGGTGAATGGGGCGGTAATGCTGAGGGTACAGAATGGCTTCCCCATGTTGAATTTCTTTTACAAAAATTTGATGATTATAAGTGGAGCCACACATACTGGGCTTATTATGACGGCATACTTGAAAAACCCGTTACTCCCGTTTTGTCAAGACCTTATCCGAAAGCCGTAACAGGTGTTATTGACAGTTATAAGCTTGATAAGGACGCTAAAACCTTTACCTTAAAGTTTACACAAGACAAAGCTTATAAGGTTCCGACTGTTATTTATTCTCCTTATGAGTGCGTGAGCGTACAAACGGACGGCAAATATGAAATAAAAGAAATAGGAAACGCCTATGAAATACTTGTAACCACGAAAAAGGGCGAAAACACAATAACGATTGAATACAAGTAATCTTATGTAATAACGCACTAATCTGTACTTTGAAAACTATATGTAAAACAAGAAAAGCAGGTAATTTTATGAATTAATGATATTTATTTAAAAATGCTTGGTTTTTCGTCAAACTTGTGTTATGATAATTCCGTGCTTCACCACTTAAAAGCGTTACGCTTAAAATCGTTAAACTAAACAGGGTAAAGTAACATCTT
>JAAZGX010000254.1 GCA_012511005.1 Clostridiales bacterium | reverse complement strand
TAGTCAAAAGGCGCGGCGGGTACTGCTTTGAGCTAAACGGCTTATTCGGCGCTCTCCTTTCTGCTTTGGGCTTTAATGTTACGGATTGTATGGCAAGATTTTTAAAAGGTGAAACAGAAATACCTATGCGCCGTCACAGGGTTCTGAAAGTTAAATGTCCAGACGGCTCGTTTTTATGTGATGTTGGCGTTGGAATTGCCTGTCCTATTTATCCCGTAAGGCTTGACACGGAAGAAATACAGCACATAGGAAATGAACAGTATAAGATTACATATGACAATTTCCTTGGCACAATAATTAATCAATGCTATAAAGGCGTATGGGACAGGTTTTTCTCTTTTACCGATGAACCGCAGCTTGATATTGATTATATTATGCCGTCCTTTTACTGTGAAAAACATCCTAATTCTATTTTTAATAAAAGTGATATGCTTGCAATACTTAACGAATACGGTGAAAAGCACTCTATTTCAGGCTCCCAATTAACATATTGGGATAAAGACGGCAAGCATAAAGCCACAATAGAAGATGATAATATGAGAAAAGCTGTTTTATTAAAATATTTCGGTATTGACTTGGACTAATGTATTTTTAATAGTTTTCCAATTCTAATTGCACTTATCTTTGTGTAGTTTTATACCGCCTTAAATGCTTGACCTGAAAGGGCATTTATTGTATAATTGGGATGTTGATAAAAGTCGTTTTGTGACTGACGGAAGTGGAATTAACCACATGGGAGCAAAACGCCTCAAATGCCGACCGTCTGGGCAACCCCTTATCTTAAAAGGGGTTGCCCTGCTTAATTTTAAGGAGAGATTTTATGAAAAAAGTTGCCTTAATTATGGGAAGTGACAGTGATTTACCCGTTGTTGAAAAGGCTGTCCATGTCTTAAAATCATTATGTATACCCTACGAAGTTCATATTTTTTCAGCACATAGAACGCCTGAAAAAACAAGGGAGTTTACACTCTCTGCTAAAGAAAACGGTTTTGGTGTAATTATAGCTGCCGCAGGCAAAGCGGCTCACCTTGCCGGCGCCGTCGCCGCCTCTACCGTATTGCCTGTCATTGGTATTCCTATTAAATCCTCGGCGCTTGACGGGCTTGACGCCCTATTCTCTACTGTGCAAATGCCGTTAGGCATTCCCGTTGCGACTGTAGCTATTGACGGCGCAGAAAATGCCGCGCTTTTAGCTGCCCAGATTTTAGCGGTAAATGATGATACTCTTTACGGCAAGCTCTCTGCCCTTCGTGAGGACAGCGCCAGAAAAACACTTCAAAAAGATAAAGAGATTTACGAAAAATATTCAAATTAAAAATAGGGGGAATAAAAATGGAAAAACTTGAACAACTCTATGAGGGAAAAGCAAAGAAAGTGTTCTCAACGAGTGATGAGAACTTGTGCATTGTTTCCTATAAGGACGATGCGACAGCTTTTAACGGATTAAAAAAAGGTACTATTATCGGCAAAGGCGCCATTAATAACAGAGTTACAAATCACCTTATGAGCTTGATTGAAAAAGAAGGCATTCCTACCCATTTTGTAGAAGAACTTTCCGACAGAGATACGCTCGTAAAAAGAGTAACAATAGTCCCCCTTGAGGTCATTGT
>JAAZGX010000031.1 GCA_012511005.1 Clostridiales bacterium | reverse complement strand
TTCCAATAACCAACGATGCCGATAAGAAAGATTAAAGCCCCATATAGAATTCCCTTTGTTATCTTTTTACTGACTTTCCATCCTAAAAGCACAATTATAATAATAATAACGAACCATGGAATTACATTTAATAAAGTGTAAACGATGTTTACAAAACCCTTTAAGATATTCGTAAGTGAATCAAAGATAAAACTGAGTTTTATGCTTACAGATTTTATGAAATCGTCAATCGCCTTTAAATCTACGGGAAAAGTAAAAGGAAATTCATATATCCAATTCATAGTACAGACCTCTCCTTTTACAATTAGTCGCTTAAATGACTTTTTAAGGTTTGTACTTGTTCGTTATTTAACCAGTCATTCAATAAATCCTCATGAGTACTTAAAAACCATTTTGCAGTTTGAGTATAATTCGCACCGCTTTCCTGCATATAGGCTAAGCCTTCGGAGGTCAATGCGCTTGAGGTTTCATATTTGCTTAAAAACTCTATCAGCTCTTTATTAGCTTCATCTTCTGCAAAATCATTACTAATGCAAACAGTAACTTTAACAGGCGGAAGCTCTGTTTCACCGTCAAGATACGTTGCCTCGTCGTATGGTTTATCTTCAAGCAGCACCATGTCATACATACCTAAAAGCCAAGTCGGCTCCCAGTAATAGGCTGCTATCGGCTCGCCCTTTTCATAAGCTGATGAAATAGCGGCAGACAACGCAGGGTCAGAACCCGGTCTAAAGTATATAAAGTTTTCGTCTAAGTTATAATGAAGATACTTTTTATGCAAAATTTCATCTACTTCCCAGCCAGGTATAGCGCCATAAACTCGCCCTTTTGCACTATCTGAATCATCAGCAAAAACTTCGGGGTACTTTTTTAAGTCCCAAACATATTTAAGGTCAGGAGCTACAGGCTCTATTCCTCTTTCGCTATCCCCTTCTATAACATATCGCGGCACATATATGCCCTGATAGTTATCGTCAAAATTTACTCCAAGCTGCTTAAACTTGTTTTCAGCTAAATCTTTGCGGTATGATGCTATATTGTCGGTCCAAACCTCCATATGAACATCTACTTCACCCTTTATTAGTCCCTCGTGCAGTACAGTAGTAGAGCCAGGGATTTCACGCCAGCTATAGTCAAATACACTTTCTGCTATCACTCCCGCAATGGCATTGTGCAGCATAATACTGTCCCATTGTGCGTTTGCAAAAACTATTTCGCCCTTTTTACCGCCACTTTGCACGCAGCCCGTTACAGCGGCAACTAAAATCACAGTTAAAAGCGCAAAGCTTATTATTTTCTTCAAAATTAATACACCCTCTTTATAATATTACTGGTTTTTAAGACAGATAGCCCTAAAACTTATAATATCAAAAGAGGGACACAAAAAATTAATTTAAATAGTAAAAGGTCATGTATTATCATGCATGACCTAACATCGACAATATAACACCATAACACCTTTTAACGCTTACGAGGTTAGCTGACGGGTTAGAGCAAAAGGGTAGCTCTTCATTACGATTCACCCCAAAAAATTGTGTCCCCCGTTTCCTATTACAAGAATTCAGCGACAATAATCATTCTAATTTCAAAAACCGTTGCTTA
>JAAZGX010000030.1 GCA_012511005.1 Clostridiales bacterium | reverse complement strand
TGCTCGCTTAATCCCTGTAGCCCGAACTTTGTCCTAACCTTTGGGTTGTTACTCCTTACCGCAAGGGATTCTTCTATATAAGACTTAACTTCATAAGTTTTAATATTTATATCCCCTGCTGTATATAGTTTTTCATATGAATACATAAGTATAGGAGTAAATACTACAACAATTAACGCAAGTATAGATAGTGCCACTAACACTTCAACATATGTCATTCCTTTTTTGGAATGAATGCGTTTAAATTTGTTCTTCATAAATTTCACTCCTTTTGATTAAAGTCTTACCGGGCGCTTAACTTAACTATCCCATAATACATAAAACATAGACGCTAAGTCAGGCGGAGCGGAAACATCTTCGTAAACGCTCCCTATAAAATGCATATCGTCTGCTTTATAGACTGTTTTGTTTTCATCATAGGTAATTCCAAAAGCTCTATATAGCGCATCTACGAACCACTTATTTATTTTTGTTAATAAGACGCTGTCATATTTCTTATGCAGGGTTATCTCCGGAAGATAATAGGTTTCCGCCCACCATGTCATAAAGTTCAGCCCTACATATTGCTTCTTTCCGTTCATTTCGGCTTCTATTTCCGCATTGAATAAGTATACATCGCCCGCGTTAAAAAGCTTTGTAACATGGTACCCTTCCAATCTTATGCCCCACCAGTTTTTATAGCCGATACAAGATGAAGTAGCAAAATTATATTTAACCTCTGTGTCTGAAACCCTAATATACCGCGACTTCTGTGCCTCAATTCCCGTATCACCTTGATATATCAGCTTGTTCCAGTTGCCGTATGTTTCGTCTTGGAAAAGCCCGTCATAACGACCGCTGTTTTTTCCGTACGGAATATATACGAGATAAACATCCTCAAGGAAAGTAACTCTACCCGCTTTTACATTTTTTTGACGAGAAATATTATAGTATGAAAATGGTGTGCTTTCCGTAGCTGTTAAAATAACAGAACCAAATCTTTTTCCTCTTTCTTTATTTAAGAGATCCATATCCTTCCAAGTGAACATTGCAAAGTTTACGATACTCTTTTTGAAAATAATATCATTAGCTTGGAAAAGCATCATTTTGTATATGCTGCCTTGATCTGGTTCTACAATGTTTGTACGAATAGGATTAACTGATACATTAATTGGTATATTGACTTGGATTGCGTTTGTAGCCGTAAAAGCCACAAAGGAAGGGTCTGTGTTATTTTCAAGCGTTACGCACTGTATAAAGTCGAGGTTTCCGTATTTCTCTTCTCTGTAATAGTTCATCGGCGGTTGACAGCCAAGATAAATGGGCATAGTATTTACCATTTCATCATAATAGTGCTGTGACATATCCACCCCTGCAAGGTTTTTTAGTTGCTCTCTTGTAGGATACTGGGCATTTGTGTCTATTACAATATTTCCGTATGCACTGTAAATCAGCGCCTCAACAGTTTTGTCTCTGTCGCCAGAGGCTGTGCCATCCTTGTATGTTATTTTTCGTTTACTTGATGCGTGGTCAGGGTTTACAGAAATCAATTCAAGACCCGTGTTTCTTATTTTCATTACGCCATTTTCATAGCTTACCGCATCTACATCGGGATTTGTCCAACCATTATCAGCAGCGTTGACAGTGTCTAATGCAGATGCTTTTTTTACGGCTTTTATATTATTTACTTCGCCCGTACCGATAAAGTCAAATTGCGCATACTTTTCTTTGATATAAGAATAATCAGCATCTGACGGAACCGAATTTATCGGATTATTAACATTACCTCCACAGGCGGCATGAAAGTCTGCCGCAGATGAAGGGTCACAGCATATATCATAAGGTCTGCCGTTACTGTCCACCTTAAATACATGTGTTTCGTCCTTACGAGTTATTTTAACATCAACTTTACCTATATATTTATATCTGCTGTTGTCTTTATACTCATTATAATTAGTTGTATAAACAGGTTCATTTTCATCTTCACTGTCTATAAAAAGATATACTGTCTCTGCGTTAAGCACACCGCCTTGTGCAAGGTTTTTATAAGCCTGTGTAAAAGCCGAGCCACCGTCATCGTCATCATCATCATCATC